>JAGGAJ010000117.1 GCA_017889845.1 Deltaproteobacteria bacterium | reverse complement strand
CCCCCCGATGCGGGACGCCGTGTGGGTGAAATATTTGCCCACCAGGTCCCTTCCCAGCCCCACCGCCTCGAAGATCTGCGAGCCGAGGAAGCTGCGCAGCGTGGAGATCCCCATCCTGCTGAAGGTCTTGAGGAGCCCCTTCTTGACCGCCGTGATGTACCGTTCCATCCCCTCCACCGTGGACAACGGCTTCTCCAGCATCCCCGACTCGACGAGCTCCCGGATCGTGGAGAGGGCCGTGCTCGGGCAGATGGCGTTCGCGCCGTACCCGAGGAGGAGGGCGAAGTGCATGACTTCCCGCGGTTCGCCGCTCTCCACGATGATCGCCGCCTGTGTCCGCAGTCCCCGGCGGATCAGGTGGTGGTGCAGCCCGGCGGTGGCCAGGAGCGACGGGATCGGCGCCCGGTTTGCGTTCATGTTCCGGTCCGTGAGGACGAGCAGAGTCGCGCCACCGCGGATCGCCTTGTCCGCCTGGACGAAGAGCCGCGCGAGCGCCGTCTCCAGCGCCTTCCCCTCCCCGTCGGCCGGGAAGAGCATGTCCAGTTCCGCCGCGGCCAGGTCCGGGTGGGACGCGTTGCGCAGCCGCAGCATGTCCTCCGGGGTCAGGACCGGCTGGATGAGCTTGAGCATCCTGCAGTGCTCCGGCGTCTCGTCGAGGAGGTTTCGCTCCCGCCCGATGAAGCTGTTCAGCGACATCACCAGCTCCTCGCGGAGCGGGTCGATGGGCGGGTTCGTCACCTGGGCGAAGAGCTGCTTGAAGTAGGCGAAGAGGACCTGCGGGCGGTCCGACAGGACCGCCAGCGCCGCGTCGTCACCCATCGAGCCCACCGGCTCCTGCCCCTGGGAGGCCATCGGGGAGAGGATGAGCTTGACCTCCTCCTCCGTGTACCCGAAGGCGTGCTGCTTCCGGCGCAGCGTCTCGGGGTCCTCCGGGGGGATCTCGGTGGGGACGAACAGGCCCCGCAGCTCGATCTTGTTTTCCCTGACCCACTTCCGGTACGGCTTCCGGCGCGATATCACCGCCTTGATCTCGTGGTCCGGCACGATCCGCTTCTGCTTCAGGTCCAGCAGGAGCATCTTCCCCGGCTGCAGCCGGCCGCGCCGGATGATCCGGTCCGGCGGGAAGTCGATCACGCCGGTCTCCGACGCCAGAACGATCATCCCGTCGCGGGTCACGGTGTAGCGGGCGGGGCGCAGGCCGTTGCGGTCGAGGGTGGCGCCCAGGTACCGGCCGTCGCAGAACACCATCGCCGCCGGGCCGTCCCACGGCTCCATGACCGCGGAGTGATACTCGTAGAAGGACCGCTTGTCCTCGCTCATCTGGAACTTGGAACCCCACGCCTCGGGGATCATCATCATCACGGCGTGGGGGAGCGACCGCCCCGCCATGAGCAGCAGCTCCAGGGCGTTGTCGAAGATGGCGGAGTCGCTGCCCGACTCGATGATCACGGGCCGGATCTTTCCGATATCGTCCCCGAACAGGGGGGAGGAGATGTTCGCCTCCCGCGCCCGCATCCGGTTGATGTTCCCCCGGAGCGTGTTGATCTCCCCGTTGTGGGCCGCGATGCGGAAGGGGTGGGCCAGGTGCCAGGTGGGCAGGGTGTTCGTGCTGTACCGCTGGTGGACCACCGCGAAGGGGCTCATGAAGAGCTCGTTCCGCAGGTCCGGATAGAACTGCGGAAGCTGGCTCCCCGTCAGCAGCCCCTTGTAGACGATGGTGCGGCTGGAGAGGCTGGGCACGTAGAACTGGCTGGCGTCCGTCCCCGTCCAGGAGGAAGTCTCTTTCTCCACGAGACGGCGGACGACGTAGAGCTTCCGCTCGAAGGCGTCTCCCTCGTGCTTCCCCCGGGAGAGGAAGACCTGCCGGATCCGGGGGCGGGTGGAGCCGGCGAGCTCTCCGAGGACGGAAGGGTCGACCGGCACCTCCCGCCACCCCAGCACGGGGCACCCTTCCGCGGCGGCCGTCCGCTCCAGCGCTTCCGAGCACCGGTCGGCGGTCGCCTCGTCCATGGGGAGGAAGACTGTTCCGGCGGCGTACTCCCCCCGCGGGGGGAGGTACAGCCCGGTGCCGGGGCACACCTGCCGGAAGAAGGTGTCGGGGATATCGACCATGACGCCGGCGCCGTCGCCGGTGGACTTGTCGCCGCCCATCGCGCCGCGGTGCTCGAGGTTGACCAGGATCTGGATCCCCTTCTGCACGACGATGTGCTGGGAGACGCCGTCGATCCGGGCGACGAATCCGACGCCGCAGCTGTCGTGCTCGTTCTTCGGGTCGTACAGGCCGGCCGGCGCGGGGACGCCCGCCGCGTTTATGTGAAACGGGGATTCGCTCGTGCTCATGTCGTCCACCCTCGCAATGCGGTTGTTTCGGACCGAAACTAGTATTATGTCACGGTAAATCCGCATCTTGACAGAGAAAGGAAACGTGGTGGGGGGGAGGGGAACGGGGCCCGTCCGGTGCCCCTGGTCGGCGGGGGACGACCTGCTGATGACACGGTACCACGACGAGGAGTGGGGGGTTCCCGTGCGGGATGACGGGCGCCTGTTCGAGTTCCTCGTCCTGGAGGGGGCCCAGGCGGGACTTTCCTGGCGGACGATCCTCCACCGCAGGGAAGGGTACCGCAGGGCGTTCTCGGATTTCCGCCCCGAGAGGGTCGCCCGGTACGGGGAGCGGGACGTCGCGCGTCTCCTCGCCGACCCCGGGATCGTCCGGAACCGGCGGAAGGTCGAGGCGGCGATCGGGAACGCCCGCGCCTTCCTCGCCGTACGGGATGAGTCGGGCTCCTTCCCGGATTTCCTGTGGGGATTCGTCGGCGGGAAGCCACTGGTGAACCGCTGGCGGTCGGTGGCGGAGCTGCCCGCGTCGACCCCGGAGTCGGAGGCGATGAGCCGGGAGCTTTCCCGCCGCGGGTTCCGGTTCGCGGGCCCCACCATCTGTTACGCCCTCATGCAGGCCACGGGGATGGTCAACGACCACCTCGTGTCCTGCTTCCGGCACGGGGAGGTTTCCGGGAAGCGGTGAAGGGAGGGGAGCCGGGCCCGGATCCCCCGGGTCTTCCCGTGGTGCGCCCCGGCGGAATCTGTCGTACCCTGTCCTCATCCTGTGCCGGTCCAGCACGGAAAGCCGGAGGTGGAATCGATGGCGATCGACCCGAACGCCGGGAAACCGGCCGACCCGAAGACCCTCGTCGACATCCCGCGGCTGGTGGCCGCCTACTACACGGGGAAGCCCGACGCCGCAATCCGCACGCAACGCGTGGCGTTCGGCACCTCCGGCCACCGCGGTTCGTCCCTTTCCCTCTCCTTCAACGAGGCGCACATCCTCGCGGTCACGCAGGCGATCTGCGAGCACCGGAAGAAGGTGGGCGCCACGGGTCCCCTGTACCTCGGCATGGACACCCACGCCCTCTCCGAGCCGGCGTTCCGCACCGCCCTGGAAGTGCTGGCGGGAAACGGCGTCACGGTGATGGTGGACCGCGCCGGCGGCTGCACGCCCACGCCGGCGATCTCCCACGCCATCCTGTCGTACAACCGCCTCCGGAAGGAAGGGCAGGCCGACGGGATCGTCATCACCCCGTCCCACAACCCCCCGGAGGACGGCGGCTTCAAGTACAACCCTCCGCACGGGGGACCGGCGGACGCGGGCGTCACGCGGGAGATCGAGGACCGGGCGAACGGGATCCTCATCTCGGGCGCCGGGGAGGTGCGGCGGATCCCGTTCGATCGCGCCCTCGCGGCGGGAACGACGCGGCGCCACGATTACGTCGGGACCTACGTCGCCGACCTCGGCTCGGTCCTGGACATGGAGGCGATCCGGGGCGCGGGCGTGAACATCGGCGTCGACCCTCTGGGCGGGGCCGCCGCGGGGTACTGGGGCCCCGTGTCGGAGCGGTACGAGCTGAAGCTCACGGTGGTGAACGACGCCGCTGACCCCACGTTCCGGTTCATGACCCTGGACTGGGACGGAAAGATCCGGATGGACTGCTCCTCCCCGCACGCGATGGCGGGGTTGATCGCGATGCGGGACCGGTTCGACGTGGCTTTCGGAAACGACACGGACGGCGACCGCCACGGGATCGTGACGAGACAGGCGGGGCTCCTCAACCCGAACCATTACCTGTCCGTCGCGATCGACTACCTCTTCCGCCGTCGGCCGGGGTGGAGGAGCGACTCGGGGGTGGGGAAGACCGTGGTGAGCAGCGGGATGATCGACCGCGTGGCGGCGCGCCTTTCGCGGAAACTCCACGAGGTCCCCGTGGGATTCAAGTGGTTCGTCCAGGACCTCCTGGACGGCACGATCGGCTTCGGGGGCGAGGAGAGCGCCGGCGCCTCGTTCCTGCGAAAGGACGGGACGGCCTGGAGCACCGACAAGGACGGGCTGATCCTGGGGCTCCTCGCGGCGGAGATGATGGCGACCACCGGCCGCGACCCGGGAGAACTGTACGGGGAACTGACGGGGGTGTTCGGGGCGCCGGCGTACGAACGGATCGACGCGCCCGCGACGAAGGCGCAGAAAGCGGCGCTCTCGAAACTGTCGCCTTCGCTGCTGACGGCGACGGAACTCGCGGGGGAGCGGATCCGGGAGATGTTGACCGTCGCGCCGGGGAACGGCGCCCCCATCGGCGGGTTGAAGGTGATCACCGCGAACGGCTGGTTCGCGGCGCGCCCTTCGGGGACGGAGGACGTCTACAAGCTGTACGCGGAGAGTTTTCTCGGCCCCGTGCACCTCCGGCGGATCCAGGAGGAGGCGCGGGCGCTCATCTCCCGGGTGCTGGAGGGGGTCTGACGTTCCGCGCCGTTACGGTTCGTGGAAACGGTGGATCGCCGGCGATCCGGCGGGCGTCCACGTCCCCTTGTCCCGGTTGTTCCCTTCCGAAAAGGCGAGGTAGCTGTATTTGCCGTAGTGCGGGATCTTCCGCCCCGCCGCGCGCGCGGCGCCGGGCGAGAGCGGGAGGAACACGGCAGCGACGCGCCCGGGGGAGAAGGGGTGCGGCACCACGGCGAAGAGGGCGTCCCCCGGCGCGGAGTACGGCGTCCCGTTCAGGGTGAATTCCCCGGGGGAGAGGGACAACCCCGCCGGCAACGGACCCGGCAGATATCCCTCCCCTTCCGGGACGCCGATGTAGAGGACGTCGCGGCCCGCAAGGGATTCCGGGGGCGCCTCCCCCTCCCGCAACAGCGGCAGCCGTTCCCGCCCCATGGCGGCCAGGAGGATCCGCGCGGCATCCGCCGTTTCCCCCGGCACGCCGTTCGCCACGACGACGGCAATGTCGCCGGCCCCCCGGATGCCGTTGACCGTCGGCGGGATCTCGGAGGGGTCGAGCCGCCGGAACAGCTGCACGTCGGGGTCGAGCAGGAGCGCATCCGGGGCGTCCCCGCACGCGATCGAGAACGGCGCGGCCCCCCGCTCGATTTGCACCCGGACATCCACGGGCTTTCCCGCGGTTTCGAGGCGAAGCGGGACCTTGAGGGTGTAGTGCGGCTCCCGCTGCACCACGCGCCCCGTCACCTTCCACCCGGCCGCGTCCCGCTTCGCCTGTATGTCGGAGAGCGAGAGGACCGGGGCACCCGCCTTCCCGGTCCAGGCCCGGAAGAAGGGGACCATGTCCCTGCCTCCCGCGGTGCCGATTCCCCGCGCGATGTCGTCCCACGACGCAGGGCGGAACATGCGCTCCCGCGCCACGGTGCGCAACCCCTCCCAGAACGCCTCGTCGCCCGCCTCTCCCCGGGCCATGTGGAAGATCATCGCCGCCTTCCCGTATCCGACCGCCTG
>JAGGAJ010000116.1 GCA_017889845.1 Deltaproteobacteria bacterium | reverse complement strand
GAGCCTCGAGGCCCTGCGCACCGCGCACGCTTTCCTGTTCCCCGCCGTCTTCGTGCTGATCTACATCGTCCAGACGGCGTTCTCCCTTCCGGGGGCGGCCATCCTGTCGCTTGCCGCCGGCGCGATCTTCGGGGTCCTCCAGGGGACTCTGTTCGTGGTGTCGGGGGCCACCGTCGGGGCCGTTCTCGCTTTCCTGGTCAGCCGGACGTTGTTGAGGGACTGGGTGGTGAAGAAGTTCGGGGGGCGGATGGAGGGGATCGACCGGGGTTTGCGGGAAAACGGGCTCTCCTACCTCCTCTTCCTGCGCCTGGTCCCGGCGTTCCCCTTCTTCCTTGTCAACCTGGCGTGCGGCGTCACGGGCCTGCCGCTGCGGACCTACGCCCTGGGCACGCTGTTCGGGATCATGCCGGGGAGCCTTGTGTTCGTGAACGCCGGGGCGAGCCTGGCAGCCATCGAGAATTTAAGCCAGGTTGCCAGCCCTCGTGTGCTGGGGTCGTTCGCCCTCCTGGGGCTGTTCGCCCTGCTGCCGACGATCGTCAAGGCCGTGAAGAAACGCCGGGAGAGGAAAATTCCCCCTCCGGAAGTTCGCCGGCCCGGGCCTCGCGGAGAGTCTGATACACTTCAAGGGCGGAATCCCGTATGACGATGGCTGGCGGATCCACGAACCGCAGGTCCCCCCGGGAGCGCGGGAAAGTCCATGGAAAGGGGAGTGAGGAGGGACCGGGATGTCGCTGAAGGAGAAACTCGCGCAATTCGATGCGTCACGGAACCGGCCGCCGGAGGTCGTGGCGGTCATCCGCAGGGGGATCGCCCAGGTGAGGGAATCGGGGGCCGCCGGCCTGCGCATCGGAGAACCCGCTCCGGACTTCGAACTCCCGAACCAGCGGGGGGAGACGGTGCGTCTTTCCGACCGCCTGTCCAGGGGCCCGGTGGTCCTCAGCTTCTACCGGGGAGTCTGGTGACCCTACTGCAACCTGGAGCTGGCAGCTCTGGCGAAGGAATTGCCCGTGATCCGGTCGCTCGGGGCGGACCTGATCGCCATCAGTCCGGAACTCCCGGACAACACGTTGACGATGGCGGAGAAGCACGGCATCCCCATCGACATCCTGAGCGATGCGACAAGCGGGGTAATGAAGAAATACCGGCTGTGGTTTACGGTCCCGGCGGAGGTCAAGTCGTTGTACCTGGAGAAGTTCGGCCTCAACCTGGAGAAGTACAACGGCGCCGGGAGGTGGGAGCTTCCCGTACCCGCGACCTACGTGCTGGACAAGAACGGGATCGTCCGATCGGGGGAGGCGGACCCGGATTACACCGTTCGGATGGAACCGGCGGAAATCGTGGCGGCGATCCGGGACATCGTGGCAGGTAACGGGTGAAATCGGATCGGCGGAAGGCACCATGACGGAAGAGAACGGAACAGGGCCGGGGATCGGGACCGGCATCGGGGAAACGGCAGGGGTCGAGCCGTTCGCGGACACCCTCGCGCGACACGGGCTCACCCTGGTCCGGGACCGCGTCCAAACTCTCCAGGTCAACACGGGGTACCTGTGCAACCTCCGTTGCCGGCATTGCCACCTGGAAGCCGGCCCGGGGCGCGGGGAGTGCATGACCCGGGAGACCATGGAGGCGGTCGTCGCTTTCGCCGAAAGGTTCCGGTTCCAGGCCATCGACATCACCGGCGGGGCGCCCGAACTGGTGCCCGACCTCCCGTTCCTGATCGAGGGGCTTGCCGCTCTCACCCCACGCCTCATGCTGCGCTCCAATCTCTCGGCCCTGGATACGCCGGGGGGAGAGGCGCTCCTCGACCTGTGCGTCGCCCGGCGCGTGGTTCTGGTCGCCTCGTTCCCGTCCACCGACCCGTCGCAGGTAGATGCGCAGCGGGGCGCAGGCGCCGCCGGGGCGGGGATCGCCATGCTCCGGAAGCTGAACGCCGCGAGGTACGGGGTGGAGGGAAGCGGCCTGGAACTCGACCTCGTATCCAGTCCCGTCGGGGCGTTCCTGCCCGCCCCGCAGCCCCTGGCGGAGAAAAGGTTCCGCCGGGACCTCGCGAGGAAGTGGGGGATCACGTTCAACGATCTGTACACCTTCGCGAACGTCCCCCTCGGGCGGTTCCGGGAGTGGCTTTCGGATTCCGGGAACTACGACCGGTACATGAAAGCCGTCGCGGACGGATTCAACCCGTGTGCGGTCGCGGGCCTCATGTGCCGGACGCTCCTCTCCATCTCGTGGGACGGACACCTCTTCGACTGCGACTTCCACCTCGCCGCGGGCCGGTTCCTGTCGGGCAGGAAGATCCATGTCTCGGAAGTCCGGGATATTCCGCCCCCCGGTACGCAGATCGCGGTGGGGGATTACTGCTACGCCTGCACGGCCGGGTCCGGGTTCACCTGAGGGGGTGCGATTCCGGCCCCGTAGGGGTCGCCTTCAATCCTTGTTCAGGTAGAGGGTCTGGGTCGGGTAGGCGAATTCGATCCGGCGCTTCCCGAACTCCTCGTAGATCCGGAGGTTGACCTTCTGCTGGGCGTCCATGTACCTCGGGAAGTCGTTCCCGTCGACGAAATAGACGATCTCGTAGACCAGGCTGAAGTCCCCGAAGGAAAAGAAGTGGACCCGGTCCAGCGCGATGCCCTCGATCTCCCGGAAGATGTCCGCGACGATCCCGGGAATCTCCCCGAGGTGCTCCGCCGGAGTCTGGTATGTCACCCCCACGCGGAACACCACGCGCCGTCGCGCCATCCGCTTGTAGTTGCGGACCCTCGAGTCGGTCAGGTCCTTGTTCGACATGACGATCTGCTCCCCCCCGAGGCTCGCCAGCCGCGTCGTCTTGATCCCGAGGCGCTCCACCGTCCCCTGGAACTCCCCGACGACGACGAAGTCGCCGATCTCGAACGGGCGATCGAACAGGATGGTGAAGTAGGCGAACAGGTCGCCAAGGACCGTCTGGGCTGCGAGGGCCACCGCGATCCCGCCGATTCCGAGCCCGGCGACCACGGTGGAGATCCGGAACCCCAGATTGTCGAGGAGGAAGAGGGTGCCGGCGACCCACACCAGCACCTTGGCGATGCCGATAACCCCTTTCAGGGCGCGATCCCGCGAGGCGTCCTCCCCGCGCTTCCGGATGTACTCCTCGAAGGCGTACCGGATGAGCGCAACGACGAACGCGATGGAGAGCAGCGTCAGGAGGACGATCCCGGCCCCGTCGAGGATCCGCTCGACGCGGGGCGTGAGCGAGAGGGTCCGGAGTGCGGCCTGGAAAAGCCCCAGATACGCCAGGGGGAGTCCCGTACTGCGCACGCGGCCGATCAGGAAATTGTCGATCGTCGTTGAGGTCGTATCCGCCCACTTCTTCAGACGTCGAAGGGCCAGCGCCTCGACAGCCCAGATGAAGAGGACTCCGCCGGCGATGATCGCCAGGCAAACCAGGTAATCCGACACCCGGTTGTGGTAGAACTCCCGCTGCAGGATGTCGACGATCATCGCGGCTCCTCCCGTTACCGGAATTCCGGAGACGGATAATATTTATATCAACGAGGGGAAAAAATGCGACGGGGCCGGAACCGTCAGTTCCCCGGACGCATGCGGAGGTCGATCACCTCGATCCGCTGCGCAACGTCCGGGTGTTCCGGCGAAGGGCCCTCGTACAGGATCAGGTAGTCGCCCGGAACGCCCTTCCCCGCCACCCAACCCTTCGCCCAGGCCCGCCAGTCCGCTGGCGCCGCTTCGAGCTTCTCCGGGAAGATGCCGTAGGAGAACTGAAGCCCCTGGCACGTCTCCTCGCGGGTGCCCGCCGCCGTGACCCAGACGGGAAGGCGGAGCCGGGCGAGCTGCCGCGCGGTGGAACCGGTGCGGGTGGGCACGACGACGGCGGCGACGGACATCCTCGAGAGGATATTCTCGATGCTCATGGCGACGAGGTCCGCCGGGGCCACGTCCCCCGAGTCGATCACCGACCTCATCGCCTCCCGGGCGAACTGGCCCGCCCGGTGCGGCTCCGCCGCCTCCGCGATCCGGGCGAGGGTTCGGACCGCCTCGACCGGGTATTTCCCCATGGCGGACTCGCCGGAGAGCATCACGCAGTCGGTCCCGTCGATGACGGCGTTCGCCACGTCGGTGGCCTCGGCACGCGTCGGCCGGGCGTTTTCCATCATCGACTCGAGCATCTGGGTCGCCGTGATGACCGGCTTGCCGAGCAGGTTCGCGCTGCGGACGAGCCGCTTCTGCTCGATGGCGATCCGCTCGATCGGGATCTCGACCCCCAGGTCGCCCCGGGCCACCATGATGCCGTCGGCGGCCGCGAGGATCCCGTCGATCCGGTCGAGGGCGACGGCCCGCTCGATCTTGGCGATGAGGAACGGGTCGCGTTCGAGGGCGCGGGCCGCGCGGCGCACCGCGTGTAAATCTTCCGCCGAGGCGACGAACGACTGGCTCACGGCGTCGATGCCGCTCTCCATGGCGAACCGCAGGCATTCATGGTCCCGCTCCGTGAAGGCGCCGATCCCGAGGTCGACCCCGGGGACGTTCAGACCTTTCCGGGAGCGCAGCTCGCCGCCGGCCGTCACGCGGCACGCCACGTCGTTCCCCCGCACCTCCTCCACCTCGAGGCGGATGACCCCGTCGTTCAGGAAGAGCGTGTTCCCCGGGTGGACCGAGGCGGGCAGGCGCGGGAAGGAGACGGACGCGCGGGTTCCGTCGCCGACGACGTCGTCGGTCGTCAGGGTGAACGGGTCTCCCGCCCGGAGCTGGACCGGCTCGCCGGCCACGGAGCCGATGCGCATCTTCGGCCCCGGCAGGTCCGCCATGATGGCGAGCCGCCGGCCCGTCCCGCGGGAGGCTTTGCGCAGGTTGTCGATGATCCGCCGGTGGTATTCGAACGCGCCGTGGGAGAAGTTCAGGCGTGCCACGTCCATCCCCGCCAGGAGCAGCTGCTCCATGACCTCCGGGGAGTCGGAGGCCGGCCCGATGGTGCAGACGATCCGGGTCTTTCGGCCGGGCAGCTTCACGCCGCTACCCGAACATCCGGCCCAGGTAGCTGCGGAGGTCCCCCTCCAGGTTCCGTTCGAAGCCTCCCCGGTACACGATCGTGGTTGCGATCTCCGCGGCGAGGATCGCGGCGAGGTATTTCGGGGGGAGGTTGCGCACCCGCCCCCGGAACTTCGGGTGCTCCCGGACGAACGCCGGCAGGTGGGCCATGATGGCGTCCCGGAAGGGGCGGGCCAGGGCGAGCTCCCGCCGGGCACGGAAAAAGTCGAACAGCTGCGCGTAGTGGCCGTTGATCTCCCAGCTCAGGGCGTTGGAGATCTCCGTGTACGGAGTCTTCCCGCCGGAATCCTTCCGGCGCCGGAAGATCAGCTCGGCCTCGTCCCCCGCGCGCTTCTCCAGGATGGCGAGCACGTCCCGGACGTACTCCTCCTTGTGGTCGAGGAACTCCCTCTCGCTCATCAGGAGGTTGGCGATGATCTCGTACGAGGAGGAGATCACGCCGCACTTGTTCGCGGAGGCGTCCCGCAGGATCACCGTTCCGCTCTCCTGGAGCTTCCCCCGGGCCTCCGGCGTAATGAAGGAGTTCGCTCCCTCCACGATCACTGGGGCCGACGGGGCGCCGTCCTCCGCCAGGTACCTCTTCCAGTTCGACCCGTCGATCGTCTCGGGCCGGCCCCCCGCCGGGATGAACAGGTCCGCCTTCACGGAGAAGGGGAGGGAGTCGAACTCCTTGTGGAACTCGTCCATGGTGACCCACCGCTCGACGACGCCCTGCCCGGTCCGTTCCACCCTCCGGA
>JAGGAJ010000115.1 GCA_017889845.1 Deltaproteobacteria bacterium | reverse complement strand
GTGGCCGGGACGCCGCAGACGCGGAACAGGAAGTTCGAGAGGATCTCCTTCCCGCGGGGGGTGTGCACCACCTCCGGGTGGAACTGCACACCGAAGATGGTCCCCTCCCGGTTCGAAATGGCGGCCACCGGGGAGTTGGCGGAGCGGGCGATCGAGGAGAATCCCTCCGGGAGTTTCTCGATCCGGTCGCCGTGGCTCATCCAGACCGGGATCTCCATTTTGTGGCGGAACTCCTCGATTCCGAGGAAAAGGGGGCTCCCCCACTGGCCGCGGATGTTCGCGATGCCGTACTCCCGGTCCGCCGACCGACCCACCGTGCCGCCGAGCAGGTCGGCGATCAGCTGCATCCCGTAGCAGATCCCCAGGACGGGGACGCCCATCGTAAGGACCTCGCGGGCGATCCGCGGGGCGTCCTCCTCGTAGACGCTCGCCGGGCCGCCGGAGAGGATGATCCCCGCCGGAGCGAACGACCGGATGAACTCCGTCCCCACGTTGAACGGGTGGATCTCGCTGTAGACGCGCAGCTCCCGTACGCGCCGTGCGATCAGCATCGTGTACTGCGACCCGAAGTCGAGGATGAGGATCCGCTGCTCCACCGCCTACTCCACCCGGTAGTTCGGTGCTTCCTTGGTGATGATCACGTCGTGCACGTGGCTCTCCCGCAGCCCCGCCGGGGTGATCCTCATGAAGGATGCCCGCTTCTGGAGGTCCGCGATGTCCCGGGCGCCCACGTACCCCATGCCGGCCTTCAGGCCGCCGATCAGCTGGAAGATGACGGCCGCGAGCGAGCCCCGGTTGGGGACGCGCCCCTCGATCCCCTCGGGGACGAGCTTGCTCTCCGCCTCCACGTGGGACTGGAAGTACCGGTCCTTGCTCCCCTTCTTCATCGCCTCCAGAGAACCCATGCCGCGGTACACCTTGTAGGAGCGGCCCTGGAAGAGGATCATCTCCCCGGGGCTCTCCTCGGTGCCGGCGAAGAGCGAGCCGATCATCACGGCGGACGCCCCGGCGGCGATGGCCTTCGTGATGTCGCCGGAATATTTGATCCCGCCGTCCGCCACCAGGGGGATCCGCTTCTTCCGGGCCGCCTGCGCGCACCACTGGATCGCCGTGACCTGCGGGACGCCCACTCCCGCCACCACCCGGGTGGTGCAGATCGAACCGGGCCCCACGCCCACCTTGACGGCGTCCACCCCCGCCTTGATCAGCGCCTCGGTCGCCTCCCCGGTGGCCACGTTCCCCGCCATGATCCGGACGTCCCGGAAATTCGACCGGACGGCCTTGACGGTGCGGAGGACGTCCCGCGCGTGCCCGTGCGCCGTGTCGACGCAGATCAGGTCCACCCCGGCCTTCAGGAGCTTCGACACGCGCTCCTCCCAGCCGGACACCCCGATGGCGGCCCCCACCCGGAGGCGCCCCATCGCGTCCTTGCAGGCGTGGGGGTATTTCTTGATCTTCAGGATGTCCTTGATGGTGATCAGCCCCTTCAGGTTGTTCCGGCCGTCCACGACCAGGAGCTTCTCGATCCGGTTCCGGTGGAGGATCTCCCGGGCCTGCTCGAGGGTGGTCCCCACGGGGACGGTGACCAGGTCGTCCTTGGTCATCACGCTCCGGATGGGCTGTTCGAAGTTCGTCTCGAAACGCAGGTCCCGGTTCGTGAGGATGCCGACGAGCTTCCCCTCCCGGGTGACGGGGAGGCCGGAGATGCGGTACTTCTTCATCACCTCGAGGGCCTCGTGCACCCGCTGGTCCGGATCCACCGTGATGGGGTCGGAGATCATCCCGCTCTCCGATTTCTTCACCCGGTCGACCTCCACCGCCTGCTCGTCCGCGCTGTTGTTCCGGTGGATGATCCCGATGCCGCCCTCCCGGGCGATGGCGATCGCCGTGTCCGACTCGGTGACCGTGTCCATCGCGGCCGACAACAGCGGAATGTTCAGCTTGATGTCCGGGGTGAGGTGCACGGTGACGTCCGCGTCCTTCGGGATCACGGCGGACTCCGCCGGCACCAGCAGGACGTCGTCGAACGTCAACCCTTCCAGGAATCCTCCCGTCGATCCGCGGCCGTCGCTCATTCTTCCTGTCCCCCGTTCTTCCCGATAGTCGCCAGGATCCCTTCCAGCAGCCCCGCGTCGCTGACCGTAATCCCCTTCACGCCGAACCGCAGGGTCGCCGCCAGCGCCAGCAGCGCGCCGGGGACGATGTATCTCTCCCGCCCCTTCTCCATCCCCGGCAGCCGCAGCCTCTGCGCGTCCGTCATCCGGCTCAATCTTTCCGCCCACCCCCGCACGGCCGCCGCGGAGAGGGTCGTCCCGTTGATCCGGTCCGGGTCGTACCGGGTCATCCGCTTCTCGAGGGCCGCCAGGGTCGTGAAGGTCCCCGCAGTGCCGATCAGCCGGCGGAACCGCCTTCGCCCGAAAGCCCGGGTGCCGTCCTCGATGCGCCGGGCCGCGTAGTACGACACGGCCCGCACCTCCCACGGTTCCGGGGGGTCGGAGAGCGGGATCAGCGAGGAAAGCACCACCACGCCGGTCGGGATGCTGACCGATTCGCCCTTCCCCCGCCCAAAGGCGAACTCCGTGCTTCCCCCGCCGATGTCCATGGCCACGTCGCCGGGTCTGGCGGCGACCCCCGTCCGGACCCCTTCCCACGCCAGCCCCGCCTCCTCGGCGGGGCCGATCACCTCGATGTCCACGCCCGCGTCCGCCGCCGCGGCCCGGAACGCTTCCCCGTTGGACGCCTCCCTCAGGCACGCCGTTCCGCACGCGCGGTACCGGCCCACACCGAGGCGGTCCATCTCCTTCCGGAACGCCCGCAGCACGGAAAGCGATTCCCGGAACTCCGGCTCCCCGATGGCCCCGGTCTCCCGGAGGCGGCGTCCCATGCCGACGACGGCGCGTTTCCGCGCCACGGGCCGGAACCGCCTCCTCATCGGTTCAGAGACGATCATCCGGATCGTGTTGGTGCCGATGTCAATCGCCGCCAGCCGCATCTGCGGGCCCTTCCTCCTCCTTGCCCGGGGTGAACCTCACCCCGCCGGTGCGTTCCAGTACCCCGATGACGCTGGCACCGTACAGGTAAGCCGCCGCGAAGAGGTAAGCAACAATTATAAAGCAAATGATGCTGAACAGGGAGCCGTAGAGAACGTTCAACTGGCTGAATTTCTTTACGTAAAACGTGAAACCGAACTTGACGGCCTGGGAAAGCGCCAGGAAGGCGGCGCTCCCCGCGAAGGCGTTGCGCAACCGGACCGTCCCCGGGGAGAGGAACCGGTAGCTGAGGGCGCTCCCCAGGAACAGGACTCCCGCCAGCGCCAGGCCGGCGACCAGGTGCAGGAAAGCGTGGAATGCCTGGTCTACCTCCACGGGCATCCCTTTCGTAAGGTAGTACAGCCCTTCCCACAACGGGGGGACGACGATCGCCGCGGCGGTCAAGACGACCAGGACGGCCACGAACACGACGTGGAACCCCATGGAGCGCAGGAATTTTTTCTTGCGCTTGCGCATGAGCATCACCGAGAGGGACGTGTGGATGGCGTCGGTGGCGGCGTACGAGGTGAAGAGCAGGAGGAGCGAGCCGACCGCCCCGAAGGTCTTCCCCGAGGCGAACAGGAGCCTCAGGTTCGGCACGAGTTCCTGGGCGCCGTACGGGAAGTTCTTCCTCATCAGTTCGGACAGCACCGAGAACGGGAGTTCGTTCTTCCCGATCGCCTGCGCGGTGACGGCGAACGCGAGGAAGAGGACGGGGATCGCGGAGAGGAGCAGGTTGAAGGCCACCGCGGAGCTGTAGACCAGCCCGTGGTTGCGGAAAAAGAACGCGGCCCCGTCCCGGACGACGCGAACGGCGATTCCCGCCCGACCGGTCATCGTTCCCGGTAGACGATGCGGACGGGGGAACCCTCGAACCCGAACCGGTCGCGGATCTTGTTCTGGAGATACCGGGTGAACGAGTCGGGTATCCCCCGGCGGTCCTTGACGAAGACCGCGAACGACGGCGGGGTCACCCCCACCTGGGTGACGTAGAACGCGCGGTTCCTTCCCTGCTGCGATGGGATCGGTACCGCGTAGAGGAATCCCTGCGCCATCCGGTTCAGCAGGCCCGTGGGGACCCGTTGACGGAAGCTGGCGATCGCCTCCTCGATCTTCCGGAACAGGAGGGGGAACCCCTTCCCGGTGGTGGCCACGGTGGGGACCACGGGCGCGAAGGAGGCGTACTCGAGCCCCTCCTGGATCCCGCGGAGGGCGGCCCGCCGCTGCTCCTCCCCAACCCAACGGTCCGCCTTGTTCGCCGCCACGACGACCGCCCGCTCCTCGTTCAGGATGTACCGGAGGATCTGCCGGTCCTGGTGGGTGAGCCCCTCCGGGCCGTCGATCAGCAGGATGGCGAGGTCGCACCGCTTGAGGGAGTCGAGGCTCTTCAGCACCGAGAATTTCTCGATCACATCCTCGGTCTTCCGCTTCGCGCGGATCCCCGCCGTGTCGATCAGCAGGTACCGCTTCCCGTCCCGCTCGACCGTCACGTCGACCGCGTCCCGCGTGGTCCCCGGGACCTCGGAGGCGATGACCCGCTCGAAACCGGCCAGGGTGTTCACGAGGGTTGACTTCCCCACGTTGGGCCGCCCGACCACGGCGATCTTCGGCACCCCGGAGGCCTCTTCCTTCCCCGCGTCCTCCCTGGGCATCCTCTCCGGGATGCGGGAGACGACCGCCTCCAGGAGATCGGATACCCCGGTGCCGTGTTCCGAGGAGAGGCCGAAGATCCTGTCCACCGCGAGGGCGTGGAACTGCGCGAGCGCTTCCCTCCCCTCCTTGGCGTCCACCTTGTTCGCCGCCAGCAGGAACGGTTTCTCCCGCTCCCGCAGCATGCCCGCGATCTCCTTGTCTAGGGGGAGGAGACCGTCCCGCGCGTCCACCAGGAAGACGACCAGGTCGGATTCGTAGATGGCGCGAAGCACCTGCCCGCGGATCTTGGGGAGGAGGTCGTCGTCCCCGCCCGTGACGTAGCCGCCGGTGTCGATCAGGAGGAAGCGGCGTCCGTCGTACTCCACCGGCTGGGCGACGAGGTCCCGGGTGACGCCCGGCTGGTCGAAGGTGATGGCGCGCCGCTTCCGGGCGATCCGGTTGAAGAGGGTCGACTTTCCGACGTTCGGGCGGCCGACCAGTGCCACCGTGAACTCACCCCGGTTCATATCCCAGGCGCCTCAACATGGACTCGCTGCGCGACCACTCCCTCTCGACCTTCACGAACAGCTCCAAGTATACCCGCGCTCCCGTCTCTTTCTCCAGTTCCAGGCGCGCGGCGGTGCCGACTTTCTTCAGCAAACCGCCCCCCTTGCCGATGACGATCCCCTTCTGGGACTCCCGTTCGACCAGGACGTCCGCCCGGATCCGCAAGAGGTTCTTCTCCGGCTCCTCCGTGTACTCCTCGATCTGGACCGCTACGCTGTACGGGATCTCCTCCTCGAGCAGGTCGAACAGCTTCTCCCGGATCACCTCCTTGGCGATGAACCGCATCGGGAGATCGGTCAGGTCTTCTTCCGGGTAGAAGGCGGGCCCCTCGGGCAGGCGGGAGAACAGGGCGGTCACGAAGGCGTCCACTCCGTCCCCGCGGGTCGCGGAAATCAGGAACGAGTCGGCGTAGAACCCGTCCGCCGTAAGCACAGCTCGTCGCGCCGCCGCGGGCTCCGGCCCCATCCGGTCCACCTTGTTGACCACGAGGACCCGGGGGACCGCAAGGTTTTCGAGGATTCCCCGCACGATGGCGTCCTCCCCCTGACGGCCGATGACCCTGTCGTCCACGACGTGGGCGAC
>JAGGAJ010000114.1 GCA_017889845.1 Deltaproteobacteria bacterium | reverse complement strand
GGCGTGGATGGCGGAGCACCCGCTCACCCCGTCCGTGTCGGACGCCGAGATCAAGCCGCAGCATCTTATCCGGGAGATCGACCGGGTGTCGGGCGGGGAAGCGATCGTCAGCGCCGACGTGGGGCAGCACCAGATGTGGGGAGCCCAGTTCATCCGCTTCAATCACCCGCGGCTGTGGCTGAACTCCGGGGGCCTCGGGTCGATGGGGTTCGGACTCCCCTCGGCCATCGGGGCGCAGATCGCGAACCCCGGCAAGCGGGTCTTCGCCCTGGTGGGGGACGGCGGCTTCCAGATGTCGATCCCGGAGCTGGCCACCATCGCAAACTACAACCTGCCGGTGAAGATCGTCGTGATGAACAACGGCTATCTCGGGATGGTGCGGCAGTGGCAGGAACTGTTCTACAACAACCGCCTCTCCGCCGTGTCCCTCACTTCCTTCCCCGACGCGGAAAAACTCGCCGGGGCGTACGGATTCCCCGGGCGGACGGTCGAGGATCCGAAAGAGGTCGGAAAGGCGATCGACGAGGCGGTCCGCCATCCTGGACCGTACCTGCTGAACGTGAAGGTGTCGCAGTTCGAGTGCGTATACCCGATGGTCCCCGCCGGCGGGGCCATCAACGAGATGGTGCTGGGGCCGCCGAAGCCGGTGGCGGTTTAGGGAAAACGGGACGGGGGGGGACGGAAACGCCATGCTCCAGACGATCTCGCTTCTGGTGGAGAACAAGCCCGGGGCCCTGATGCGCATCACGGGGGTGCTGAGCGCCCGCGGCTGGAACATCGACAGCCTGACGGTCGCCCGGACCCTCGATCCGGCGCAGTCCCGCATGACCATCGTGGTGGATATCGAGCCGGTGCTCCGCCGCCAGGTCATCAAGCAGATGAACAAGCTGATCAACGTGCTCCAGGCCACGGACCTGACCGACTCCCTCGCCGTCTCCCGGGAGATGGTGCTGGTGCGCGTCCGCGCCACCGCGGAGACCCGCACGGGGATCCTGAAGGAGGCGGAGATCTACGGGGCGCGGGTGGTGGACGTCTCCCAGGACGGTTTCGGGCTGGAGTGCACCGGCCCCGCGGAGAAGGTGGAGGAGTTCATCGACGCGATGCGGAACTTCGGAGAGATCGACGTCACCCGGTCCGGCATCGTCGCCGTGTCGATGGAGAGCCGCAAGCTGCGCGTTGCGCCCCCCGTCCCCGCCGTGACGGAGGAACGGCTGTCGGAGGGGCTGCCCAATTGCTGACAGGGCGATAGCCGGCCCCCGGCGCGCCTACTTGTCGGGGAGGGTCATCCCCGGGAGGACCTTCTTCCGTTCCTCCACCGCGTTCAGGGACTCCAGGACGACCGTAAGGAACGCCCGCCCGCTCCCGTCGACGGCGTAGAACGTCTTTCCGTTGTACTCCAGCTCGCCGTAATCGTCTTCCCACCGCTTCGCCGACAGCTTGTACTTCCGGTCGGGATCCCGGTCCGAAGCCGGGGAGCCGAAGTAGAGCGACGATCCCGGCTCGAAGCTCACGGCGAGGGACGTCTCGCCGACCTCCGTCGCGATGCCGGGCGTCCCGGCACGGACGATGACCTGTTCGACGAGTCCGCCCTCCTTCCTCACGAGCGTGTGGCTGCCGGACACCTCCCCCTCCTCGCTGCGGAACTCCCGCTGGAGGGTGACGTCGGAGGAGAGGTAATATTGCAGCTTCTTCAATCCCTCGCCCGTCAGTTCGTACTGCGTGCGGAGATGCTGGGTGAAGGCGACCCGCTGCGAGGCGCAACCCGAGACGGCGAGGGACGCGGCCAGCAGCGCAGTCGCCAGGACCTTCTTCCGTGCGTTCACCGCCCGATCGACTCCCATGGCTCCCCCTTGGTGGAATGACTCCCCCCGATGGTTGTATGTTACTCTTTTCCCGTTACCCGCCGACCATCCCGTTGAAAACAAGAAGAGGACCATGTACCGCACAGTGATCGCACCTCTCATCGCCTGCACCCTGCTCGCCTTCCTCGCGTACCTCGTGTGGCAGCTCGCCCAGCCGTTCCTGCCCGCGATCGGCATGGGGGCGGTCCTCACGGTGATCACCTTCCCCCTCTACGGGCGCATCCGGCGGAGGCTCGGCGGGAGAGAGGGGGCGGCGGCGATCCTGATGGTCCTTCTGGTCCTCTTCCTGCTGATTGTACCCATCCTGGGTCTGCTCGGCGCCCTCAGCCAGCAGGCGACGGAGGTGTACCATTGGATCGGGAAGACGGCCGCCAGGGACAACCCGGCGCAGCCCCTCCTGGACAAGCTCGATGCGTACCGGGGTCACCCGGTATTCGGACGGATCGTCGAGTGGGTCCGCCCCCAGCTCGAGGCGTTCGCGGCGGGTGCGACGCAGACGGTTCCCGAGGGGATGAAGAAGGTGATCGGCGCCATCACGGGCATGCTCACCTCGTTCCTCGCGAACGCGCTGAAGGCATTCCTCAACCTGGTCCTCGCGCTGGCGGCGCTGGGAATTTTCTACGCCCGCGGGGAGTCCCTGCTGGGTGAGGTGGCCGCGCTGGTACCGCTCCCCCGGGAGCGGAGCCGGGAACTGTTCGCGCGGCTCGGGGAGGTCACGAAAGCCGTTGTGAAAGGGGTGGGGATGACCTGCCTCGCCCAAGGTGCCCTCGGGGGGTTGGGTTTCTGGGCCGCGGGGCTTCCCTCCCCGCTCCTGTTCGGCACCGTGATGGCGTTCACGGCGCTGATCCCCGTCGTCGGCACCGCCATCGTCTGGCTCCCGGGGGTGCTCTACCTGCTGTTCACGGGCCAGACGACCTGGGGCGTGGGGCTGCTCCTGTGGAGCGCCCTCGTTGTCGGCCAAATCGACAACGTGCTGCGCCCTCTGCTGATCGGCGGGAAGGCCGGCATGCCCCTGCCCCTGCTGATCGTCGGCATCCTCGGGGGGCTTTTCTCCTTCGGGCTAATGGGGCTGATCATCGGCCCCCTGGTCCTCACCGTCCTGCTGTTCGTCCTTGAGGAGTACCACCGCGCGGTCCCGGGGGCGGAGGAGTCCCCTCCCCCGCCCGCTCCCGGACCGCCGCCCGCGGAGGGATAGACCTCCGGCGGGAGGGTTACTCCCGCATCTGGGACCCGGCATCGACCCCTTCGTTCAGGATGATCACGTCCACGCGGCGGTTCTGGGCCTTTCCGGCCTTGGTGTCGTTGCTGGCCACCGGGTATTTCTTCCCGTATCCCACGGTGGTGATCCGGCCCGCCTCGATCCCGTCCCCCACCAGCTGGGCTTTCACCGAATCCGCCCTCTTCTGGGAAAGGGCCAGGTTGTAGTCGTCCTTACCGACGCTGTCGGTGTGGCCCTCGATCAGCACGTTCCGGTTCGGATACTTCTTCAGGAATTCGGCCAGCCTGGCCACGCTCTTGTACGCGTCCGGCGAGAGATCCGCCTTGCCGGTGGCGAACAGCACGTCCCCGATCGTCAGGACGATCCCCCGCTCCGTCTGCTGGGCTTTGAGATCCGCGAGCTCTTTCATGAGCTGGTCGGCTTCGGCCTTGGCCTTGGCCGCCTTCGCCGTCTCCGCCTGTGCGGCCAACCGGGCCTGTTCCGCCTCCTGCTTCGCCTTCGCGGCCCGGGTCGCCTCGACCGCCGCCGCCGCCTGGGCCTTTTCCGCCTCGCCCTTGGCGATCCCCGCCTCCAGGGTCTGTTTCCTGGCGATCATCTGGGCTTTTTCCACGTTGAGTTTGTCGATGTCCCTCTCCGCCACCTTGCCGTCCGCGACGGTCACGGCATACTGGATCTTCCTCTCCGCGATGTAACCCAGCTGGAGCATGTCGTCCGTTTGCTCTTCCTTCTCCGCTTTCTCCGCCGCCTGGACGGCGATGCCTGCTTCCTGGAGCTGCATCGGCGCATAGGCTTCCACATTCGGGTTGGCCTTCGCCTGTGCGAACGCCTGTTTCGCCCGCTCCACCTGGTCCTTGGCCATGATCTCCTTCTGGGAGGGGCCGCACCCCGCGAGGAAGAAAACGACCAGAACGAGCGGAAGGACGATTCCCATTCCTCTTTTTATCCGGCTCCGTGTCATGCGATTCATCTTCCGATCCCTCCGTGGCGAAAAGTTATTTGGGCATCCGCTCGATTTCCTGGCGCAGGGCGTTGGTTTCTTTCTTTATTCCTTCCGCGATGTCCAGGTTCTTCCTGGTCGTGGCCCTGGCCTGGGCGTACTCCGCGTCGACCACGGTCTGCTCCGCCAGGCGGGCGGCCTCATCGTAATTCTCTTTTGCGAACGCGTCCTTTGCGGCGGCGAGTTTTCCCTGCGCGACGGCGAGGTCGTCCGGCGCGCCCTTGGACGCATTGCCGTCCTTGGCGTCCGAGAACGCCCTGTCCGCCTGGAAGATCTTCTCGCCGGACGACTGGGCGGTCATTTTCATCGAAGGACCGCACCCGACCGCGAACAGCAGACCGATGACCCCCGTCACGACGAACAGCTGCCGGATCCACCCCTTTTTCCCGTCCATCGGATTCTCCTTATCCCGCGGGTCTGAAACGCATCCCCATGATAGCCAAATCCATTGGAAATGTCCCCGTTTTGGTAAGATTCAAGGGGCCCGCGCCGCATTCCGGCGAACCCGGAGCCGGAGGGGGACCGCAGACACGGAGCCGACCGCGTGATCGTCTTTCTGACAGGGGGAACGGGGTTCATCGGCAGGAACCTGGCGGTCAAGCTCGCGCGCCGGGGCCACCATGTCCGCTGCCTGGTGCGCGACCCTGCCGGAGCTTCCTGGATGCGGGAGCACCCGGGCCTCGATCCGGTCCGGGGCGACATCGGGGACCCGGATTCGCTGCGCCGCTGCCTGGAGGGAGCGGAGGCGGTGTTCCATCTGGCGGGGGTGACGAAGGCTGCGAGCCGGGACGAATACCTGCGGGTGAACGGCCGGGGGACGGAACACGTCGCCTCCGCCGTCGCCGCAGCCGACGAAAGGATCCGGAAGGTTCTCCTCGTCAGCTCCCTGGCGGTCGCCGGGCCCCGCACCGCCGCCAATCCGGCCCGTGAGGAGGACGAGCCGGGACCGATCACCTGGTACGGAGAGAGCAAGCTCCTCGGGGAGAGGCTGCTCCTCGAGCGGTGCGGGCACCTCCCCTGGACGATCGTGCGCCCTCCCGTCGTGTACGGTCCCTTCGACCGGGACGTTTTCCTGTATTTCAAGGCCGCCGCTTCCGGATTCGTCCCGCTGCTGCGCGGCGGGACGATGGAACTCTCCCTCGTCCACGTGGAGGACCTGACCGACGCCATCCTGCTGGCGGGGTTCTCCCCGGAGGCCCACGGGAAGAGCTACTACGTCTCGGACGGCGCGGTGCACACGACCCGCGGCCTGGCGGACCTCCTCCGGATGATCCTCGGCCGGGGCGCGATCCTCCCGGTTCCGGCGTCCCTCCTGCGCGCCGCCGGGCTCCTCTGCGACGCGGGTGCGCGCCTCACGGGGAAACCCGCCCTGCTGAACGGGCAGAAGGTCCGGGAGTCCCTACAGGACGGGTGGGTCTGTTCCGACGAAAGGATCCGGAAGGAACTGGGGTACGCCCCGCGCGTGGGGATCGAGCACGGTTTCCGCTCCACCCTGGCGTGGTACCGGGAGAACGGATGGATCTGAAAGTCTGGGAGGGCCGTTTCGGAGGCGTCCGGTTCAACGCCACCGACGCGGCGACCGCGGCCTACAGCCTCTTCGTCCTGCTCTTCGTTCTCCTGTTCCGCGCCCGCATCCCGGGAGCCGGCCTCCACGCCCTTTTCAACGCGGACGTCGTCCTGCTGGTCTTCCTCGTCTGCCTCCTCAAGGAAAAATGGAACGGGTTCCGGATCGTCTGGCTCTGGTACCCCATAGCGCTCTACGCCTTCTTCTACTACCAGTCGGGGCTG
>JAGGAJ010000113.1 GCA_017889845.1 Deltaproteobacteria bacterium | reverse complement strand
TCCTCGGGACTCCGGGTCGGCGAGCTGGTCTCCCTGCGGATCCGGGACGTCTCCCCGGAGTCCGGGACGGTGCGGGTCACCGGGAAGGGGAGGAAGGTCCGGGTGGTGCCGGTCGGAGAGAAGGCCATCCGCGCCCTGAAGGAGTACCTCGCCGTCCGGCCCGCGGCGCGGGGAGCGGATTTCCCGAGTCCCCTCGACGAACCTCTGTTCCTGAACCTGCGCGGGACGGTGGGAAGGAGATCCGGCGCCGGGATATCGGCCCGGAGCGTGGCGAGGATGCTCTCGGAGGCCCTCGGCGATGCGCGGATCCGGCGGCACCTGTCCCCCCACGGCATGCGCCACTCCTTCGCCACGCACCTCCTCGAGTCGGGGGCGGATCTCCGGGCGATCCAGGAGATGCTGGGGCATGCGTCGCTGTCGACGACCCAGCGGTACGCGCGGGTCAACGTGAGCCACCTGGTGGGCGCCTACGAGAGGGCGCACCCCCTCGCCGCCGGAGGGGGAAAGGCCGGGGGCGGGAGAAGGCGGAAATGACGGAACTGCGGGGAACGACCATCGTCGCGGTCTCCCGCGGCGGGCGGGTCGCCGTGGCGGGCGACGGCCAGGTGTCCATGGGGAACACGGTGCTGAAGCAGACGGCGCGCAAGATCCGGCTTCTTCACGACGGAAAGGTGGTCGCGGGTTTCGCGGGTGGCACGGCGGACGCGTTCACCCTGTTCGAGAAG
Source organism: Deltaproteobacteria bacterium (assembly GCA_017889845.1). Taxonomy (GTDB): domain Bacteria; phylum Desulfobacterota; class Deferrimicrobia; order Deferrimicrobiales; family Deferrimicrobiaceae; genus JAGGAJ01. The sequence goes on along the minus strand of JAGGAJ010000113.1, from coordinate 5,165 downwards.
TTCGAGGCGAAGCTCTCGGAGTTCCGGGGGAACCTCCGGCGGTCCGCGGTGGAGCTGGCGAAGGACTGGCGGACGGACCGCGTCCTCCGGCGGCTGGAGGCCTTGATGGTGGTGACCGACGGGAGGGACCTCATGCTCCTCTCCGGCGGCGGCGACGTGGTGGAGCCCGACGACGGCCTGATCGGGATCGGGTCCGGGGGCTCCTACGCCCTGGCAGCGGCCCGGGCCCTGCTGCGGCACACGGAGCTTTCCGCGGCGGAGATCGCCCGCGAGGCGGTGGAGATCGCCGCCGGCATCTGCGTCTACACGAACGGGAACGTCGCGGTCGAGGAGATCGCGGCGCCGTGACGGCGGAAGCGGCAGGGATCGGCGCCCGCCCGCTGGTCCCGCGGGAGATCGTTTCGGAGCTCGACCGTCACATCGTCGGCCAGGCCGCGGCCAAGCGGGCCGTCGCGATCGCTTTGCGGAACCGGTGGCGTCGACGGCAGGTCGCCCCGGAACTGCGGGAGGAGATCGCCCCGAAGAACATCATCATGGCCGGGCCCACGGGCGTCGGGAAGACCGAGATCGCACGACGCCTGGCGAAGCTGGCCCAGGCGCCCTTCCTCAAAGTGGAAGCTTCCAAGTTCACCGAGGTGGGGTACGTGGGGCGGGACGTCGAGTCGATCGTCCGCGACCTGGTCGAGATCGCGGTCCACATGGTCCGGGCGGAGGAGATGGAGAAGGTTGCCGACCGCGCGCGCGCCGCCGCCGAGGAGCGGCTCCTCGACCTGCTGCTCCCCCCCGTGCCCCCGCGGGCCGGCGAGGCGGATGCGGGGTCGCGGGAGACGCGGGAGCGCCTCCGCCTCCTGCTGCGGGAGGGGAAGCTGGCGGACCGCACCGTGGAGGTGGAGGTGCGGGAGTCGGCCGTCCCGGTGATCGACCTCATAGGGATGACCGGCGGCGCCCCCGAGGGAATGGAGGGGAACCTCCAGGAGATGCTCTCGGGGCTCTTCCCGAAGAAGACGCGGCGGAAGCGGATGCGCGTGCCGGAGGCGCTCCCCTTCCTGGAGAAGGAGGAGGCCGGGCGGCTGGTGGACATGGAGCGCGTGAAACGCCTCGCCGTGGAGCGGACGGAGGAGTCGGGCATCGTGTTCCTCGACGAGATCGACAAGATCGCGGGCCGCGAGTCGCTCTCCGGTCCCGACGTATCGCGGCAGGGCGTCCAGCGGGACCTGCTTCCGATCGTCGAAGGGTCGAGCGTCAACACGAAGCACGGGGTGGTGCGGACCGATTTCATCCTGTTCATCGCCGCCGGCGCGTTCCACGTGAGCAAGCCCTCGGACCTCATCCCGGAACTCCAGGGGCGGTTCCCCATCCGGGTCGAGCTGACCTCCCTGGGGAAGGAGGAATTCGTCCGGATCCTGACGGAGCCGCACGGGGCCCTGACGCGGCAGTACGAGGCGATGCTGGCCGCGGAGGGGGTGACACTCTCCTTCGACCCCGGGGCGGTGGAGCGGATCGCGGAGATGGCCTGCGAGGTGAACGAACGGACGGAGAACATCGGCGCACGGAGGCTCCACACCGTGATGGAGCGGCTGCTGGACGAACTGCTCTTCACCGCGCCGGATATCGGCGGGCAGGTGGTCGTCATCACCAGGCCCTACGTGGAGGAGCGGCTCGCCGGGATCGTGCGGGACGCGGACCTGAGCCGGTACATCCTCTGAAGGGGACGCGCGGGGGAGACATGAAGGGGTACATCCAGAAGGCCGAGACGCTGATCGAGGCGCTGCCGTACATCCGGGAGTTCAACGGGAAGACCGTGGTGGTGAAGTACGGCGGGGCGGCGATGAAGGACGACGGGCGGATGGCGTCCTTCGCCGAGGACGTCGTCCTGCTCCAGTACGTGGGGATCCACCCCGTGGTGGTGCACGGCGGGGGTCCCCAGATCGACCGGATGCTCGAGATGCTGTCCATCCCCACCGAGCGGAAGGAGGGGCTCCGGGTCACGTCGCAGGCGGCGATGGAAGTGGTCGAGATGGTGCTGGGCGGCACCGTGAACAAGCGGATCGTGGCGCTCATCAACAAGTTCGGCGGGAAGGCCGTCGGGCTGTGCGGGCAGGACGGCGGACTGATCCGGGCCCGCAAGCTCGAGGCGAGGAGCCGCGCGACGGGCGAGCCGCTCGACCTGGGCCTGGTGGGGGAGGTGGAGGAGATCCGGCCCGGCATCCTTAGGTCCCTCGAGGGGGACGGCTTCGTCCCCGTCATCGCGCCGATCGGCGTCGGCGCCGGCGGCGAGGTGTATAACATCAACGGGGACACCGCGGCGGCGGAGGTGGCGGCGGCGGTCTCCGCGGAGAAGTTCATCCTGCTGACGGACGTGGCCGGAGTGCTCGACGCGAAGGGAGAGCGCATTTCCACGATGACGGGGGACGAGGCGACGGCGGCCATCCGGAACGGGGGGATTACGGGCGGGATGATCCCGAAGGTGGAGTGCGGCCTCGCGGCCCTGCGGAAGGGGGTGCGGAAGGTCCACGTCCTCGACGGCCGCGTGCCGCACAGTGTCCTCCTGGAGATCTTCACCGACGCGGGTGTAGGGACGGAGATCGTCCGGTCCCCGGAGGGGGCGGCGGGGGGATGACCGGCGCCGAGGCGATCGCCCTGACGGAGCGGTACCAGATGGGAAACTACGCGCGGTTCCCCGTCACGTTCGTGCGCGGGGAGGGAAGCTGGCTCTACGACGACGCGGGGAAACCGTACCTCGACTTCCTGGGGGGGATCGCCGTGGTGCTGCTCGGACACGCCTGTCCCGAGGTCACCCGGGCAATCGCGGAGCAGGCGGGGAAGCTCCTGCACGTCTCGAACCTGTTCCACGTGCCGTCCCAGGCGCGCCTCGGCGAGCGCCTCTCCCTCGCGACGACGGGGGGCAAGGTCTTCTTCTGCAACAGCGGCACCGAGGCGAACGAGACCGCGATCAAGATCGCCCGGAAGGGATCTTCGGACCGGCGGGGTCCCGGCCGCCACGAGATCGTCGTGCTGGAGGGGTCGTTCCACGGCCGGACGTACGGTGGCCTTTCCGCCACCGCCCAGCCGAAGTTCCACCAGGGGTTCGAGCCGATGCTCCCGGGATTCACCACCGTCCCCTTCGGCGACATCGGCGCACTGGAGGCGGCACTGACCGACAGGGTCTGCGCCTTCTTCTTCGAACCGGTCCAGGGGGAGAGCGGCGTCCGGATGCACCCGCAGGGGTACCTGAAGGAGGCGGAGAGTCTCTGCCGCCGGAAGGGGATATTGTTCGTGGCGGACGAGATCCAGACGGGGATGGGGCGCACGGGCGCGTTCCTCGCGTGCCAATCCGTCGGGGTGACCCCTGACATCGTCACCCTGGCGAAGGGCCTGGCGAACGGACTGCCTCTGGGAGCCGTCGTGGCGAACGAGGCGGCGGCGGCGGCCCTGGTTCCCGGAACGCACGGCAGCACCTTCGGGGGGAACCCCGTCTGCTGCGCAGCCGCTCTCGCGGTGCTGGACGCCGTGACGGCCCCCGGGTTCTACGGGGAAGTGGTCCGCAAGGGGGAGCGGTTCCGGGCGGGCCTGCAGGCGATCGCCGACCGGAGGTCCGACGTGCGGGACATCCGGGGCATGGGGCTCATGATCGGGATGGAGACGGAGGGGGAGACGAAGCCTGTCGCTGCAAGGTGCCTCGAGGCCGGGCTCGTGGTGAACGCCGCGGCGGGAAACGTCCTCCGGTTCCTCCCGCCGCTGACCGTCCGCGACGAGGAGATCGACCGCGCCCTGTCGATCCTTTCGGCGGCCCTTCCGGCCGAAGGGAGAACCGCGTGAAGAGGGACCTGCTCCGGATCCTGGACCTGTCCGCCCGCGAGATCCACTCCGTCATCGCGGCGGGGTCGGCGTGGAAGCGGCGCGGCGGGAGGAGGGGGGCTCCCCGGCCGCTGGCGGGAAAGACGCTCGCGATGATCTTCCAGAAGGCGTCGACGCGGACCCGCGTTTCCTTCGAGGTCGGGATGACCCGCCTGGGCGGGCACGCCCTCTTCATGTCGCCGGAGGACACGCAGATCGGGCGCGGCGAACCGATCCGGGACACCGCGCGGGTCCTGTCGCGCTACGCCGACGCGATCATGATCCGCACCTTCGCCCACGCCACCGCGGTGGAGCTCGCCCAATCCTCGACGGTCCCCGTCATCAACGGGCTCACGGACGACCACCACCCGTGCCAGGTGCTCGCGGACCTGATGACGGCGAGGGAGCGCGGGATGGATCTACGGAAGATGCGCGTGGCCTTCATCGGCGACGGGAACAACGTGGCCAACTCGTGGGTCGAGGCGGCCCACGTCCTCGGTTTCGCGTTGCGGGTGGCGTGTCCGGAAGGGTACGAGCCCGATGCCGCGATCCGCAAGGAGGCGGGGAAAACGGGTCGCGGAGACGTCCGCATCGTGCGGAGCCCCGCCGAAGCGGCGCGGAGGGCGGACGTCCTCTACACCGACGTCTGGACGAGCATGGGGCAGGAGGCCGAGAAGCGGAAGCGCCTGGCCGCGTTCCGGGGGTACTGCGTCGACGCGGCGCTGCTTCGCCTTGCGGCGCCGAATGCCATCGTGATGCACTGCCTCCCCGCCCATCGGGGCGAGGAGATCACGGAGGAGGTGATCGAGGGGCCGCAATCCGCCGTATTCGACGAGGCGGAAAACCGGCTGCCCGTGCAGATGGCGGTCCTCGAAAGGCTCATCCGACACTGAAATAACAGGGGGATAAAGAATTGAAAAAAGTGGGAAAAATCGTTTTGGCATACTCCGGCGGGTTGGACACTTCGGTAATCCTCGCGTGGCTTATCGAGACGTACCGGTGCGAGGTCATCGCATTCGTGGCCGACCTGGGCCAGGGGGAAGAGCTCGCCCCCGTGCGGGCCAAGGCGAAGCGGACCGGGGCCTCGAAGGTATACGTCGAGAACGTCCAGGACGAGTTCGTCCGCGATTTCGTCTTCCCGGCCCTCATGGCCAATACGGTGTACGAGGGCGCGTACCTCCTCGGGACCTCCATCGCCAGGCCCCTGATCGCGAAGAAACAGATCGAGATCGCGAGGAGGGAGAAGGCCGACGCGGTGTCCCACGGCGCCACGGGGAAGGGGAACGACCAGGTCCGGTTCGAGCTCACCTACTACTCCCTGATGCCGG
>JAGGAJ010000112.1 GCA_017889845.1 Deltaproteobacteria bacterium | reverse complement strand
AGAAGCGCGGAGAGGAGCAGGCCCCACACGAAGGCGGTGATCGGGGCCTCTGCGAGATCCGCGATCAGGATCCGGAGCCCCTCGATCCGGCCGATGTCCCCCGCCGCGCCGGCCAGGAACCGCAGGGCGAGCAGCACGAACCCGAACCCCAGGATCCCCTGCCCGACGGCCCGAACCTTCCCCTTGCGCCCCCAGAGGAACAGGACGACGCCCGCGGAGAGCACGGGGAACGCGTGCTGGTAGACCCGGAAGGAGAGCACCTGGACCGTGAGTGTGGACCCGAGGTCCGCACCGAGGACGATGGTCAGGGAACGCGAGAGCGGGAGGGTCGACACCTGGGCGAAGGAGATCAGGAGCGTGACGAGCGCCCCGGAACTCTGGAGGGCGGCGGTGCCGACGGCCCCGGCCGCGAAGGCACGAGCCCGGCTACCGCCGGCGGCGGCCCATGCGCGCGAGAGGGCCGATCCGAATGCGAGCTCGAACCCTTGCCCCGTGAGCCGCACGCCGTAGAGGAGCAGGAATACCCCCCCGATGACCTGGAGGAAGAGGACGTCCATCATCCGGGGTGTCTCAGAAGAGGGCCTCGGCGAACGCCTGCGCGTCGAAGGGGCGCAGGTCCTCCGCCTTCTCGCCCACCCCGATGAACCGGATCGGGGCGCCCACCTCCCGCGTGACGGAAAGGACGACCCCTCCCTTCGCGGTCCCGTCGAGCTTGGTGAGGGCGAGACCGGTCACGCCGGTGAATTCCTGGAACGTCTTCGCCTGCGCGATGGCGTTTCGCCCGCCGGTGGCGTCCAGGACAAGCAGCACCTCGTGGGGCGCCCCGGGCATTTCCTTCCCCAGGACGCGGACCACCTTGCGGACCTCCTCCATCAGGTGGGATTTCGTGTGGAGGCGCCCCGCCGTGTCGACCAGGACGACGTGCGTCCCCCGCGCCTCCGCGGCCCGGACGGCATCGAACGCGACCGCCGAGGAGTCTGCCCCAACCTTGTGCCGGACGATGTCCGCTCCCGCCCGCTCCGCCCAGACGGCCAGCTGCTCGATCGCGGCTGCGCGGAAGGTGTCGGCGGCTGCTACGAGGACCGTGTGCCCCTCCGACCGGAGCCAGCCGGCCACCTTTCCGATGGTGGTCGTCTTCCCGACGCCGTTCACGCCGACCACCAGGACGACGAAGGGGTAGGGAGGGGAAATCCGCAGCGGGACCATGCGGGGCGCGAGGGTCTCGACGACCATCGCCCGGAGCCTTGCCCGGAGGGAGTCCACGTCCGGCAATTCCCCCCGGCGCCATGCGGCGCGAAGCGACTCCACGTACTCGTGGGACAGTTCCGCGCCCGCGTCGGCGAGGATGAGCGCCTCCTCCAGGTCGGACAGGACTCCCGCGTCCACGGGGCCGATCCCGCGGGCGATCGCCCCGACGTTCATGAAGAGCAGTTCCCGCGTTTTGGACAACCCGGCTTTCAGGCGGGAGAAGAAGGCGCCGCGGGGGGCGTCGCCCGGCTCGGTCACGAAGGCCCCCTCAGGCGGAGAGCTTGACGGAGACGGTCTTGGAGATCCCCGCCTTCTCCATGGTGATCCCGTAGAGGACGTCCGCCAGCTCCATGGTCCGCTTGTTGTGCGTGATGATGAGGAACTGGTACCGGGAGGACATCTCGCGGACCATGGCGTTGAACCGGTCGACGTTGGCGTCGTCCAGCGGGGCGTCCACCTCGTCCAGAAGGCAGAAAGGGGACGGCTTGACCAGGAAGATCGAGAGGATGAGGCTGATGGCGGTCAGTGCGCTCTCCCCGCCGGAGAGGGCGTCGAGGGGAAGGGGTTTCTTCCCCGGGAGCTGGACGAAGATCTCCACGCCGGACTCGAGAAGGTTGTCCTCGTCGAGGAGCCGGAGGTGGGCGCGCCCGCCCTGGAACAGGCGGGGGAATAGCTCGGAGAACTTCGCGTCGATTTCCGCGAAGGCCCTGGCGAACCGTTCCCGGGTCGTCCGGTTGATCCGCTGGATCGCCTTCGCGAGGTCCTCGAGGGACTTCTCCAGATCCTCCTTCTGCGCCGACAGGTAGGCGTACCGCTCGGACAGCTCCCGGTGCTCCTCGAGGGAGGCGAGGTTCACGTCGCCCATCGAGCCCATCCGTTCCCGGATCTCCTCGGCGCGGGACTCGAGCACGGGCAGCTCCTCGCCCGTGCCCGCCGCCTCCGCGGGCAGGTCGGCGAGCCGGACCTCGTACCGCTGGTGGAGGAGGTCGGAAAGCCCCGACAGGTCCAGTTCGGCGCGCTGGAGACGCAGCCGCTCCTCCGCCTGCCGGGACAGGAACTCTCCCTCCCGGGCGCGGGCTTCGCGAAGCTGCTCATCCACGGATTCCATGCGGACGCCGCATTCGGCGAGGTCCGCAACCCGTCCCTCGATCCGTTCCTGGAGGTCGCCCAGAGAGACCGCCGCCCGCTCGATCGACTCGCGCACCGCGCGCATCGATCCGTCGATGGCATCCACGGCACTCCGGTGCGCGTCCTGCCGCTGGCGACGCTCGGAGAGCAGCCGGCGCGCCCCCTCCCCCCTGTCCCCCAGTGAGGAGCGGACCAGCGCGGCTGCGCGGTCCTTCTCCTCGATGGCGTTGTGCGCGACCTCGGCGCCGTGCGCGCGAGAGAGAGCCTCCTCCATGCGGGTCCGCTTCGTCTCGAGGTCGGCCAGGATCGTGCGGGAACGCTCTTCCTCCTCGCCGCGCGCCTGCTCGGACTCTTTCGCCGCCGCGACCGAGGCGTCGAGTTCCTCCCGCGTACGGTCGACCTCGCCCTGGAGCCATGCCGCCTCCTGCATCCGGCCGTCGAGCGCGGTGCGCGCCTGGGAGAGCGTCTCGGCCAGGACGGCGCGCTCCCGCTCGCACGCCGCGTGGCCCGAACGGGCCTCCTCACGCGACCGGAACAGCTCCGCGAGGCGCTCTTCCAGCGCGGTGCGGGTCCAACGGACCTCCTCCTCCGCGGACACCAGGCGATCCCGCTCCCGCCGCACCTCCCCGATCTCCCGTTCCAGTTCCCGGATCTCCCGCTTGCGGGCGAGCACGCCCGCCTCACCGCCCCCCTGGTCCCCGCCGATCAGGATGCCGTCGGCGGTGACCACCTCCCCGTCGAGCGTCACGAAGGAGTTCCACACCCCGTTGCGGTTCCACAGCCGTACCGCCGTGTCGAGGGACCGGACGAGGAGCGTCCCGCCGAGGAGACCCCGCACCAGTTCCCGGCACTCGGGCGGGGCCTGGACGACGTCGGTCAGCGGGCCAACGACCCCTTCCTCCCCGACGTGCGCGACCTCCTCATCCCGCGTGCGCAACGCCACGGGAACGAAGGCACCCCGGCCCTCGCGGGACACTTTCAGGTATTGGATCGCCTCGAGTCCCTCGGCCTGGTCCCGGACCACGACGGACTGCATCCGCTCTCCGAGAATCGCCTCGACCGCCTTCTCGTACGCCGCGTCGGTCTCGATGAGGTCACCCATTACCCCGTAGATTCCGGTACCGCCGGCCTCCCGGGAATCTCCGGCGCGGAAATGCTGCAGGACGGCCCGGACGCCGGAAGACGCCCAGTCCCGGCGTTCGTATACCGTGCGAAGGGTCTCCCGGCGCGATTCGGCAGACTGCAGTTCCCCCTCCGCCCTCCGGGCAGACTCGACCACCGCCTCGAGGTGCGCGTTCGCCGCCGCGAGGGCCGTGCCCCCCTCCTCCCACGCCCGTTCCGCCGCGGACAGGGACGAGCGGGCGGCCTCCTCCGCAGCAGCAGCCGCCTCGCACTCCCGGGACGCCTTCCCCACCGCCGCGGCGGCCTCGTCGATCCGCCCGGCGAGCCGTGCCGCGGAACGCTCCGCCTCCTCGATCCTGCGGGAAAGGGCTTCGGCGCCGGAGCGGGCGTCGGAGTGCTGGACAACGCGCACCACCAGGTCGGACTTGGCGCGCTCCGCCGCTTCCTGGGCGCGCTGGTACTCCTCCCGCGCCGCCGCGAGTGCCTCCTTCTCCTCGGCCCACCGGCGCCGCGCCTCGCCGAGTTCCCCGGTCCGCCGGTTCGCCTCTTCCTCCGCAGCGCGCAGCCGCTCCTCGAGTCCCGCGATCTCCTCCTCGAGCGCTGCGATCTCACCGTCCGTTTCGGAGATCATCGCCCGGAGCTGCTCCGCCTGGCCCCGCAGCCCCTCCCACTCCGCCTCCCGCCGGACCGCTTCCTCCTTCCCCCGCGCGTGCTCCTCCCGGAGGTCGGAGAGCAGCCTCTCCCGCTCCGCCTGCCCGACGCGGGCCGCCTCGCGGTCGGCCTCGAGCCGCACCAGGTCGGAGCGCGCGCCGGTCAGGGCGTCCGAAAGCCCGCCGAGTGCCTCCCGCGCCGCTTTCCCCTCCGCCTCCGTCGCCGCGCCCTTCCGCGCGGCGACCCGGAAGTCGAGGGACCGGAGCTCCGCCCGCAGTGCCTTGTACCTCTCCGCCTTGCGGACCTGGCGATCGAGGGAGCCGATCTGCCTGCGCACCTCCTCGAGGATGTCGATGACCCGCGCGAGGTTCTGGCGGGTGCTCTCCATCTTCCGTTCGGCCTCCTTCCGGCGGACCCGGAACTTGGCGACCCCCGCGGCCTCCTCGATGATGAGACGCTTCTCGTCCGGCCGGGCCTTCACGACCTCGCCGACCTTCCCCTGCTGCACGATGGCGTAGCCGCGCGCGCCGGCGCCCGTGTCGAGGAACAGCTCCGCGATGTCCTTGAGGCGGCACGGCATCCGGTTGATGTAGAACTCGCTCTCCCCATCGCGGAAGGTCCGGCGGGTGACCGAGATCTCGCCGTACGACTCGTACCCCGGAGGTGCGTTCCCGTCGTCGTTCACGAAGGTGAGGGTCACTTCCGCCATCCCGAGCGGACCCGCCGCGTCGGATCCGGCGAAGATGACGTCCTCGAGGGCCTTGCTGCGGAGGTAGGAGGGGGCATGCTCGCCGAGGACCCAGCGGACGGCGTCCACGATGTTGGACTTGCCGCACCCGTTGGGGCCGACGATGGCGCTGATGCCGTCGGAGAAATCAAACGTCGTCTTATCGTAAAAAGACTTGAATCCGATCAACTCCAGGCGCTTCAGCTTCATTCCAGGCCTGTACCCGGTGCGCGAAAAGTGGACGGAACCTCAACATCCTGTGGGTTCCGCCCCCGCCAGACGCAATATATGGTGTTTGCCGGGGAATGTAAAGGAAAAAAGGCGGTCCCCCGGAGGGGCCCGCCCGCGAGAATCGCTATTGAAAACGGTTACTTTTTCTTTGCCTGGGCCGCGGAACGCTCCCGGAGCACGGCCTGGGCCGCCGCGAGCCGGGCGATGGGCACCCGGTACGGCGAGCAGGAGACGTAGTCGAGGCCCGTCCGGTGGCAGAACTCCACCGACTTCGGGTCCCCCCCGTGCTCCCCGCAGATCCCCACCTTCAGGTTCGGACGGGTGGCGCGCCCCTTCTGGACGCCCATCTGGATGAGCTGTCCGACGCCCCCCTGGTCGAGGGTGGCGAACACGTCCGCATCGAGGATGTTTTCGGGCCTCTTCTGGTACGTCACCTTGCAGGGGGCGCACGAGAGGTCCTTCTCCAGCTTCGTGCCGCACTGCGAGCACAGCTCCGACCGGTTCATGTAGTTCTGGATGAATTTCCCCGAGTCGTCGCGGGAGAACCCGAACGTCGTCTGCGTGAGGTCGTTCGTCCCGAAGGAGAAGAACTCCGCCTCCCGGGCGATCTCGTCGGCCGTCACGGCGGCGCGCGGCAGCTCGATCATCGTCCCCACGGTGTAGGGGAACTTCTTCCGGTACCGTTTCATCGTCTCATCTGCCACCGCGACGATGATGTCCTTCTGCGCCTTCATCTCCTTCACCATGCTGACCAGCGGGATCATGACCTCGGGCGAGACCTTGATCCCCTCCCGGGTCACCTCGCACGCCGCCTCGAAGATGGCCCGCGCCTGCATCCGCGTGATCTCCGGGTAGTAGATCCCGAGGCGGCAGCCCCGCAGGCCCAGCATCGGGTTGAACTCGTGGAGCTCCTCGACCCGGTCCAGCA
>JAGGAJ010000111.1 GCA_017889845.1 Deltaproteobacteria bacterium | reverse complement strand
GTGTACCGCAATTCCGGCATCGAGCGGCGGCACTCCGTCCTCCGGATCTACGACGGGGAAAGGGAGGGAGCCTTCCTCCGGCGGGATGCGGACGGGATCCTGCGGGGCCCCGGAACCGCCGCGAGGAACGACATCTTTGCGGCCGAATCCCGCGCGATGTCCGTGGAGTTGGCCCGGAAGATCCTCTCGAACTGCCCCGGAATCGGCCCGGGCGACGTGACCCACGTGGTCACGGTGTCGTGCACCGGCTTCTACAACCCCGGCCCCGACTATTACATCGTGCGGGAGCTGGGGATGCCCGACGCCACGCAGCGGTATCATCTCGGCTTCATGGGGTGCTACGCTGCCTTTCCGGCCCTGCGGATGGCGGCCCAGTTCTGCGAGGCGGACCCCTCCGCCGTGGTCCTCGTGATGTGCCTCGAGCTGTGCACGCTCCACCTCCAGCTCACCGGGTCGGAGGACAACCTGCTGGCGAACTCCCTCTTCGCCGACGGGTTGGGCGCCGCGATCGTCACCGCGCGTCCGCCTCCGCGGGGCGTGGCCGCATTCCGCATCGGGGAGTTCCGCTCCGCCCTGGTTCCCGCCGGCGAGCAGGACATGACCTGGCGCATAGGGGACCAGGGATTCGACATCACCCTGTCGAGCTACGTTCCGAAGATCGTAGGGGGGAACATCCGCGGGGTGGTGGAGCCCGCCCTCGCCGGCGCGGGCCTCGCCCTTCCGGACATCGACGATTGGGCGGTCCACCCCGGCGGGAAATCGATCGTCGACCAGGTGCAGAGAAGCCTGGGACTTGCTCCCGGGCAGGTCATCGCCTCCCGCGACGTGCTGCGCCGGTGCGGCAACATGAGCAGCGCCACCATCCTGTTCGTCCTCGAGGAGATTCTCCGGCGCCGGGCCGGCGGGCCGGAGGGAAGGGTGTGCGCGGTCGCCTTCGGCCCCGGGCTGACCGTGGAGATGGCGACGCTGTCGGCCATCCCCGCCCACTCCGCCGCCTGCGTCTCCGCGGCCGGCGCGATCGCCTGACGACCGGTGACCTCGCCGGAACCGGACCGGGGGGCCCTCTCCGGGCTGGAGTCGTTCCTCGCCTGGCTTCTGGGGCGGGGACGCTACCCGTACCTGGCTCTCTTGCTCCTGGCAACGGCCGGCTTCTCCATCTTCGCCCTGCGGATCGGCGCGGAGGCGGAGACCGGGTCGATGGTGTCCCGGGACAAGGAGCAGGCCCGGTCCTACGCCGCCTTCCGCTCCGCCTTCGGCAACGACGAGGAGGTGGTTCTCAGCGTCACCCATCCGCGCCTGTTCACCCCGGAGGGGCTCCGGTATCTGGACGGATTGACGAAGGAGATCGGGACCCTCGAAGGCGTTCTCCGGGTCTACAGCCTGACCAACGCCCGCCATGCCGTGAACGGCCCGGCGGGGGCCGAGAGCGAGCCCCTGGTGCCGCGCCCCCTCGATGCCCCCGGGGTATCCCGGCGGGTCCTCTCCGCCCTGGATGACAACCCGAAGCTGGCCGGCCTGCTCGTCTCCCGGGACCGGCGCACGGCGGGGATCACGATCGAGGCGGGGGAGCGGACCGGGGACGGCGCATTCCCCGGGGATCTCACGGAGGCGATCCGGGGGGTGATGGCCCGCAGGGCGGGGGATGCAGAACTCCACCTCTCCGGGATCTCCGTGCAGAAGCACGACGTGGCGGAGTTCGTCCGGCGGGACAAGGCGCTCCTGGTCCCCCTCTCCATGCTGGTCCTCGCCGGGATGCTGGCGGTCACGTTCCGGAGCGTGGCGGGGGTGCTGGTCCCGATGGCGGTGAAGATCGTCACCCTCGCCTGGACGATGGGGGCTTACGCGCTGTCTGGCTACCGGCTGAACCCGATCACGGCCCTCCTCCCGCCGCTGATCGTCATCCTCTCCATCTCCACGAGCGTTCACCTGTACGACGGCTGGCTCCACATCCCGGAAGGGGAGGGGGACCGCGCGCGGGCCATCGTCCGGGATACCCGCCGGCTCTTCGTTCCCTCCCTGTACACCGCCCTGACCACGGCGTTCGGCCTCCTCTCCCTCGCCGCCAGCGACGTCCCCGCCGTCCGGCGGTTCGGGGCGTTCGGGGCCGTCGGCGTATTCATTTCCTTTGCCGTGAGCGTCACCCTCGTGCCCGTCGCGCTGAGCTTCTTCCCTCCCCTCCGGCGGGAGAGGATGCCGCATGGCGGGAACGGGCCGCCGAAACGGTTCCTGCGCGCCGCGTCGCGCCTTTCGACGGAGCGGTACCGCACGGTGCTGGCGGTCGCCCTGGTCCTCTCCCTGGCGGGCGTCGCCGGCATCGCCCGGGTCCGCAACAACACGGACCTCGTGCGGTTCCTGAAACCGGGGGCCCCCCTGTACCGCGACACGCTCTTCATCGACCGGAACCTGGCCGGGGTGTACGCGCTGGAGTTCATGGTTTCGCGCGCGGACGGCTTGCCGCTTACCTCCCCGGAGGACCTGCGGGCTCTTGCGGCGTTCCAGGGGATGGCGTCGGCGCAGGGGGCCGTCGCAGAGACCTACAGCATCGCCGACGTCATCGGGATGATCCACGCGGCCGAGACGGGTGGGAAGTCCCCGCGCCTTCCGGAGAATGAGGACGACCTGCTCTACGGGTACGACCTGCTGAAAGCGGACCCGGAGCAGCCGTTCCTGTCGAAGCTGGTGAAGGGCGACCTGACCGTCGCGCGCGTCAGCGTACGGATCCACGCGATCGGGACCGCCGAGGCCGCGCCCCTCGTCCGGACGCTCCTTACCGGGGGGAAGAGGATCCTCGGGGAACGGTACGCCCTGGTCCCGACCGGAAGCTTCTACCAGGTCACGCAGGACTCCAACCGCCTGGTGCGGCGGCAGGGGGCCAGCATCGCACTGTCCCTCGCGGCAATCGTCCTGGCCATCCACCTGCTGTTCCGTTCCCCGGCCGTAACCGTCGCCGCGCTGGTCCCCGCGCTGGTGCCCGTGCTGCTGGCCGGCGGATTCATGGGGTACGCCGGGATCGACCTGAGCACGGGGACGGCGATGGTCGCCCCCGTCATCCTGGGACTCGTGGTGGACAACACGATCCATTACGTCGCCCGGTACCGGCGGGAATACCGCGGCGACGCCCGCGAGGCGGTCGGGCGGACGACCATGGGGGCAGGCCGGGCGCTGACCGCCTCTTCGCTCATCCTCGCGCTGGGCTTCGGGGTCGGCGGGTTCGGGAGCTTCAAGCCCACCGTCCACTTCTCCCTCCTGGCGGGGGGGACCATGCTGGCCGCCCTCGCCTGCGCCCTCCTGATCCTGCCGGCGTGCCTGGTCCTTTCGGACCGTCCGGCGGATGGGGTACGGCGATGAGAACGCGGGCTCTGGCCGCCCTGGTCCTGGCTGCGTTCTGCAATCCGGCCGGCGCCGCCGAGGGGAAACCGCAGGCGGCCTGGGTGCGGCTCCTCGACGGCTCCCGGGACGAGGTCGTGCGGGCGGAGTTCGTCCCCTCGGCGGAGCAGCCGGTGGGCGAGGTCCGCCTCGTCCGGCGGGGCGACGCGGTCGTCATGCAGACCGTTCTCCGGACGAAGTTCCTGAAGCGCGTCGTCGCCGAAATCCGGAAGAAGGAGATGGCGGCCTGGCCGCGGGACCGGCAGGGGCACGGCGACGCCGTGAAATACGTCGACGCCGTCCTCGCGGCCCAGGGCGGGATCCAGGAGCGGTTCCGGCGGCGCGAGGACCGCGGCGACCGGCGCCAGAAGATGCTGATCGAGTTCATTCTCTCCCGCCGGGCCTCGATCGTGGCGATCGCCGAGCCGGAGATCACGGAGGAGGGCGGGCGCATGCGCGTCGTCTCGAAGCGGCCGATCGCCGTCCTCGAGCTGTCCCGGGCCTACGTGCGGGGGAACATCTACGAAATCGCCTGGGACGCCCTGGGGCTGGACCGGAAGGAGTCGCGGGACATCCTCGAACCGATGCTTCCGCCCGAATCCCCGGCGGAGGCGGAGTCATCGGAAAAAGAGGGGGGACAGGGAATTTCCCGATGAGACTGAGCGTCGCCACGAACTTTGACCCGAAGCTGATCGAGGCGCTCCAGGGATACCCGGTCGTCGAGCTGTTCGGGAAGCTGCGGGAGGACGCCGTGGGCGGCGGCCGGGCTTCGTACCAGCTGGCGCCGGTCTCCCGGAAGAGGCTCGCGGAACACGTGCGGGACGCGAAGGCGGCGGGGATCGGCTTCAACTACCTTCTCAACGCCGCGTGCCTCGGCAACCGGGAGATCACGCGGGCGGGGCAGGCGGAGATCGACGCGCTGTGCGGGTGGCTCGTTACGATCGGCGTGGAGTCCGTCACCGTATCCTCCGCATATCTCCTGCGCCTGGTGAAGAACCGCTTCCCGCCGCTGAAGGTCCGGATCTCCGTCTTCGGCGGCGTGGACCGCGTGCGCAAGGCCCAGATGTGGGAGGAGATGGGGGCGGACTGCATCGTCCTCGACAGCCTCCTCGTGAACCGGGAGTTCGCGACGCTCAGGCGGATCCGCCAGGCCGTGAAGTGCGACCTGGAGCTGCTGGCCAACAGCGGCTGCCTGTCTTCCTGCGCCCTCTCCCCCTCCCACATGAACGCCCTCGCGCACGCCGGGCAGTCGTGGCACGGGAACCGCGGCTTCTTCATCGACTGGTGCTTCCTGCGGTGCACGGAGATGAAGCTGCGCGAGCCGGTGAACTACGTGCGTTCGGAGTGGATCCGGCCGGAGGACCTGTCGCTGTACGAGGAGATGGGGTACGACCTGTTCAAGGTGACGGAACGCGACCTTCCCACCCCGGTGATGGCGAACCGCGTGCGGGCGTACGCATCCCGCCGGTACGACGGCAACCTGCTCGATCTGGTCCAGCCGTACGCCTTCCAGGGGGTGGACGGCGGCGACCGGTACTACCGGAAGGGCCCCGGGTGGCTCCTCCGGTTCCTGGTGCGGCCCCTGCTCGTGAATCCCGCGCGGCTCCTGCTCCTGAAACGGCTCGCGGATCTTCGCCACATGACCCGCCCTGTGGACGGCCCGCCGGCCGTGTACGTGGACAACCGGGCCCTCGACGGCTTCCTCGACCGGTTCCGCGATGCGGGGTGCCGCGACGAGGATTGCGGGGAGTGCCGCTGGTGCCATCGGTTCGCTTCGAGGGCGGTGCGGGTGGACGAGGTGCACCGTGCGAAGGCGCTGGCGGCGTACGAGGAACTGTTCCGCTCCCTGGACGGCGGCGACATGTGGCGATACCTGCCCGGGAAGGGGAGGTAGCCGGCGGATGCGCGGACGGTTCGCCTTGAAGGCGCGGGAACATGTCCGGACCCCGGAGCGGAAGCGGCTGTTCAACGAACGCCACTTCGGGGAGACCGCGTCGCGGTACGACCTCGCCACGAGGGCCATGTCCCTGGGGCGGGACGCCGCATGGAAGCGGGCCCTCGTGGCCGCGCTGCCGGCGCACCCCGCCCCGGCGTGCGTCGACCTCGCATGCGGGACGGGCGACGTGGCATTCCTCCTTGCCGAGCGGTACCCGGAAGGCACGGTCACGGGCGTGGACATCGCGGCGCCGATGCTCGCCCTGGCCCGTGAGCGCAACCGGTTTCCGAACCTTCGCTTCGAACGCGGCGACATGTGCGCCCTGCCCTTCCCCGACGGTTCCGTCGACATCGTCACCGGGAGTTACGCCCTCCGCAACGCGGCGGAACTGCGCGTCGCCATCTCGGAAGTCCGCCGGGTTCTAGCGGCCGGCGGGGTGGTGGCGGTCCTCGATTTCTCCCGCCCGGATTCCCCCCCCCTCCAGAAGGCCCAGTACCTCCTCCTGCGGGGGTGGTGCGGCCTCTGGGGCCTCCTCCTGCACGGCACATCCGAGGTCCACGGGTATGTGGCCGAAAGTCTGGCGGTTTTCCCGGATCGACGGCGGTTCGCCCGGGTCCTGCGGGAGGAAGGATTCGAAGTGGTCCTCGCCCGGAGATTCTTTCTCGGGATCACGGAACTCCTGCTCCTCAGACCGTTACCCCCTCCGCGCCCGGCGGCGGTATAATTTGTACCAGGAGACAGGCGGTCGGCCGGCAACCGGACGGCTCTGCGGGCATGGAGGAGGTG
>JAGGAJ010000110.1 GCA_017889845.1 Deltaproteobacteria bacterium | reverse complement strand
GGGGGTGGGGGCCCGGGCCGCTGTCGGCGCTGCTCAACCCCGCGCCCTATACGCTTCCGGGGAATCTTGCCGGGTTCGGTGCCGGAGTGGCGGCTGCGATCCTCTGGAGGGTGCTGGAAGACGGTTCCCCGCGAGGATAAAAGCGGTTCACTACGGGTAGCTCAAGACACAAGTATTCAATACATTTTTCGGCGGAATCCCCCAGCAATCGTGATCGGCATATGCGTTGTGTAGATATTCCTGCCCACGCCAGAATTTTCTTGTCGCATGCCGGATCAGGGCGGGCGGACATTTTATTGCATCGCGGCCAGTATCCTGCGGAGGCGAAAGGCCGGAAAGGGTGCAATCGGAATTGCTTCCATTCACGCAACGCCATGGAGCAAGCGGAAGGAAAATGTGGACTTTTTCGATTTCTGGAATTCCGGGAGGGGACACGGGTTGCACCCCTTCAATCCGCGATCCTTTTCGTATTTTTTCTTACCTAACGGTTTTATTTGGTGATATTTCCATCGATCGGGTCCGGCACGCAACTTGAAGTAAGGATTGCGTTCAGAAAAAATACCAGGAGTTTCTGGGGCAGGACCGGTAGAACATGGGGCGGATACCTTTCTGTATCCCATTACCGGATGGACTCGAAGCGTATAAATTACTGTAATCATTGACGATAAGCAGACTGGTGTTCTTGGCGCGGCGATTGCCAAGCGTCAACGACAAGCGGCTTGCATACGGTGTATTGAGGCCGCCAGCAAACCGGACAAGGGTGATCGGAGGGCACCCTTTATCGGTTTTTCGTGTCTGCGTAACCCACATCTCGGAAAGGAGGGTTTAAGATGTTACGCTCGAGAACACCCCGTTCGTTGATTGTCCTTACGGCAGTAGTAACACTTGCCCTGGCGGTCCCGGGGGCATGGGCGGCACCGATTCCCGGCGGTACGCTCGATCCTTTGGATGTCCCGAAGTACCAGACGCCATTGCTGATCCCGCCGGTGATGCCGAGAGCGGACGTGATCCCTGATCCGGGGGGCAAGCCCATCGACTATTACGAGATTTCGGTAAAACAGTTCCCCCAGCAGATCTTGCCGACGCCCCTTCCTGCCACGACGGTATGGGGATACGGAGCCGTATCGAACTCCTTCGACAGAAATGGCCTCCTGCTGCACAACGCCCCGTCCCTGACCATCGAGGCGGACTGGAAACGGCCGGTCAGGGTGAAGTGGATCAACGACCTGAAGGATGCCAACGGCAAATATCTTCCCCATCTGCTGGCGGTGGACCCGACGCTGCACTGGGCGAACCCGCCGGGCGGGACTGCCGGTCGTGACACGCGCCCGACATTCACAGAGACTCCCGGCCCCTACACCGGCCCGGTTCCCATGGTTGTCCACGTTCACGGCGCGGTGGGCGTCGGCGACGAGAGCGACGGGTACGCCGAGGCGTGGTATCTGCCGGCGGCCGATGAAATCCCCGATGAGTACGCTAAGGTGGGTACCTGGTACGACTTCTTCGCGGCCAAGGCCGCCGCGAATTTCGGCGTCACCTGGGGTCCCGGCTTCGCCACGTTCCAGTACCCGAACCTGAACCGCGCCTCGACCGTCTGGTACCACGACCACACGCTGGGGATGACCCGGTTGAACGTCTACGCCGGGCCGGCCGGGTTCTATCTCATCCGGGGCGGTCCGGCCGGCGATGACGCCGTGCTGGACTCCCGGACAGCCGTGCCGGCCGTGCTGCCGGGCCCGGCGCCCAAGGTGAACGACAAGTTCCCCCCCAACAAGACGTATTACGAAATCCCGATCGCCATCCAGGACCGGTCCTTCGATTCTGACGGCTCGCTCTTCTATCCGGTAACGCGCGAGTTCTTCGACGAATTCACCGGACCGTTCATCCCGTTCACCAACGTCTCGCCCATCTGGAACCCCGAGTTCTTCGGCAACATGATCATGGTGAACGGGAAC
Organism: Deltaproteobacteria bacterium; assembly: GCA_017889845.1. Classification (GTDB taxonomy): domain Bacteria; phylum Desulfobacterota; class Deferrimicrobia; order Deferrimicrobiales; family Deferrimicrobiaceae; genus JAGGAJ01. The sequence continues at coordinate 4,152 of JAGGAJ010000110.1, read as the reverse complement.
ACCTGGCCGTTCCAGACCGTGGAACAGCGGCGGTACCGGTTCCGGTTCCTCAACGGCTGCAACTCCCGCTTCCTGATCCTGGACTTCAACGACATTCCCGGGGTGGAGGTCTGGCAGGTCGGCAACGAAGGCGGCTTCCTGGCCGCGCCGGTGAACCTTACGGCGACCAACGATAACCGTCTGCTCATGGGGCTGGCCGAGCGCGCCGACATGATCGTGGACTTCACCAACGTGCCGGTGGGCAGCTATGTGCTCGGCAACGTCGGCCCCGACGAACCGTTCGGCGGAGGTGTTCCGGGTGTGGATTTCGAACCGTCCGATCCGGACTCGACCGGCCAGGTCATGCAATTCCGGGTCGTCCCGGCCGTGGCGCCCGATCCCACGACGCCCCCGCAGTTCATGGCGCTGCCGGCAATTGCGCCGCTTCCGGAGCCGGTGACTACGCGGAAACTGGCATTGATCGAGATGATGTCAAACGTCCACGACGGGCCGTCGGAAGCCATGCTGGGTAATGTGGACGGCGACGGTATTGCCGAACACAAGATGTGGGCAGATCCGGTCAGCGAGAACCCGAACGTGGGCGACACCGAGGATTGGGAGCTCTACAATTTCACGGCCGATGCGCACCCCATGCATATCCACGAGGTAACCTTCGCGGTGGTCGACCGGCAGGCGATCACCTTCACCCAGGATGAGGAAACCGGCGGTATTTCCGCTGTCGCGAAAACCGGGAATCCACGGCCGCCCGAGGCCTGGGAGAACGGCTTGAAGGATACAGCCATATCGTATCCAGGCGAAGTCACTCGCCTCCGGGCAAAGTTCGACACACCGGGCCAGTACGTCTGGCACTGCCACATCGTCGAGCACGAGGACAACGAGATGATGCGGCCTTACCGGATCGGCCCGGAGCAGTGCGGTTCGCCCGGGGCGGAGGCCTGCGCCCAGTAGGAATTTCCATTGGACGAGGGGGCCGCCCCTGCGGGCGGCCCCCTCTTTAGATGAAAGCGTGCGCGAAGTGGCAGCTGTTCGTCCCGGCGAAGCTCGGCTACGGCGTCCGCGGCGCCGGCGCGTTCGCGTGGAAGGCGGATAAAAAAAGAGGCGGGGATCGCTCCCCGCCTCGGTGAGACGGTTCGATGGCCGCCGCAGAGGGGATCAGCCGCCGATCTTCTTCATCTCCTTGCCGCAGCCGCACTTGCCGGGCTTGTCGCTGATCGTGTTGCACTTGCAGGCAGCGGGGCAGTCGCAGACGTACAGGCCGGCGGTCTTGAACTCCTTCTCCTTCTCCTGGCCCTCCAGCTTGAACCACGCCTTCCCGTCCCCGACCTTCGTGACGGTAGCCTTCACCAGGGGCTTCTTGCAGTCGCACTGCCCTTCCTTGGAGGAGATGGTCTCGCAGCACCCCGGCGGACAGTTGCAGACGTAGTAGGTGTCCCCGACCGTTAGGTTGGTTTTCTCCGCTTCGGCGGCGAACGCCAGACCGGCGATGGTCAGCGAGATCGCAAGGACGAACAGGACGTACGTGTAACGGGTTCTTTTCATGCGTTCGGTTCCTTTCGTCGTTTCGGGATGGGAGAATCGGTGATTATTTTACGATAGACTTCGATGGATGCGCAACCCGGAAAACAGACGGGGTGTCTTCCGGTCGCGGGGCGTTCTATTTCCTGTATGTGGTACCGTTCTTTGCCGATATTAGAATGGAAAACAGGGTTGCGGTGAGAAGGGCATCAGGGAGGATTCCGGTATGAGAAAGGGACCGCTCGCGCTGGTTCTGCTGTTCGCCGTCGCCGCCGCGTTCCTCGCGGGGACCTGGGTGGCGCACCGGAGCGCCTCGAAGGGGGGCGACTCCGGGGGGCGGAAGGTCCTCTATTACGTGGACCCGATGCACCCGGCGTACAAGTCGGACAAGCCGGGTATCGCCCCCGACTGCGGGATGCAGCTCGAGCCGGTGTACGCCGACGGATCGACGGGCGGCGGGTCGTCCCCCGGAACCCCGGGGACGGTGACCCTCCTGCAGGAGAAGCGGCAGGCCATCGGAGTGGCGGTGGGGAAGGCGGAGAAGGCGCCCTGGACCGGCACCCTGCGGCTGCTCGGCAGGGTTGTTCCCGACGAGGCCCGCACGTACCGTCTCAACGCCCCATTGGATATCCGGCTTCGTAAGGTATACACGCCCACCACCGGCAGTTTCGTCAAAAAGGATCAGCCCCTGGCGGCGTATTTCTCGAGCGGGTACCTTGTCGCCGCCAATACCTTCGTCAACACCGTGGCTGGCCAGACCCGCTCGCTGCAGAGCACCGTAGGGTCCCAGGTACAGGCGCAGTACCCCGATTACCAAAGGCGCCAGGCGGCAGGGGCCCTGATCAACATGGGTGTTTCCGAATCGCAGATCCTGGATATGGAGAAGACGGGGAAGGTCATCGAGCTGGTCGAGGTCCGGTCGCCCGCCGACGGGTTCGTGCTGGAACGGTCCGTCAGCGAGGGACAGTTCGCCTCCGTGGGGAGCGAACTGTACCGCATCGCGGACCTGGGGAAGGTGTGGATCCTCGCCGAGACGTACGAGAGCGAGGGGAAACTTCTCCGGCCCGGGATGGAGGTGAAGGCCACCCACCCCCAGACGAAGCGCACCTACCGCGCGCGGGTGACCGAGATCCTCCCCCAGTTCGACCCGCAGACCCGCACGATGAAGGTGCGGCTCGAGACGGACAACCCCGGCTACTCGCTTCGCCCCGACATGTTCGTCGACCTGGAGATCCCGGTCCGGATGCCCCCGGCGGTCACCGTCCCCGTCGAGGCGGTCATCGACGCCGGGACCCGGAAGACCGTATTCGTCGACCGCGGCGAGGGGCGCTTCGAGCCGCGCCCGGTCGAGACGGGGTGGCGGATGGGGGGGCGGGTCGAGATCGTCCGGGGGCTGATGCCGGGCGAGAGTATCGTCGTGTCCGGGAACTTCCTCGTCGACTCCGAGAGCCGGATGCAGCTCGCGGCCGCTGGGATCTATGGGGCGTGGCACGTGGATCCGGTCTGCGGGATGCACGTGGACGAGGGGAAGGCGAAGGCCGCCGGGAAGACTGTCGACCACGGGGGGAAGACGTACTACTTCTGCAGCGACGACTGCATGGCCAGGTTCCGGGGGGAACCCGCGAAATACCTGAAGGAGGCCGGCCCGACGGCGAAGAAGGAGACGCCGAAACCGGCCCCGCAGGCGCACGGGAGGCAAGAGAAGCACGCCGCGCCCGCCGCCGCCGGCGCTCAGAAGGAGGAAGCCGCCGCGGAATCCGACGACCTTCCGATCGATCCCGTCTGCGGGATGGTGGTGGACCCGATGACGGCCAGGGCAGCCAACCGGGTGAGCGAGCACAAGGGGAAGACGTACTACTTCTGCGCCGACATGTGCAAGCAGCGGTTCGACGCGAACCCCGCGACGTACCTCGCCAAACCCGGCCAGGGCGGCATGGCCCCCTCCGACGGACGGGCGGAAACGGGCGACACCCCGCTTTCAACTCCCCCCGCAAAGCCTCCGATTCCCGCAAGCCCTGCGGAAAAAAGGAAAATTATCGTCCCGCCGCCCGGTCCCGGGGGGGTCTACCGCGGGATTAACGTCGATCCGGTCTGCGGGAATACGGTGGAAGCGGGCAGGGTATCCGTGTACAAGGGGGCGACGTACCACTTCTGCGACGAGTCGTGCAAAAGGCGGTTCGACGCGAACCCCACGGCGTTCCTCGCCAAACCCGACCAGGGCGGAACGGCGGCGGAGCAGACAGGACACGGGGAGCACGGTAAGGACGCGCACGGCGGCCACGGGAAATGATCGACCGGATCATCGAGTTTTCCGCGAGGAACCGGTTCCTCGTCCTGGTGGTCGCCGTTTTCCTGGGCGCCTGGGGTCTCTGGTCGATGCTCCACGTCCCCCTCGACGCGATCCCGGACTTAAGCGACACCCAGGTGATCATCTTCACCCGGTGGGACCAGAGCCCGGACGTCGTCGAGGACCAGGTCACCTACCCGATCGTCTCCGCCATGGTGGGGGCCCCCAAGGTCCGGGCGGTCCGGGGTTTCTCCGACTTCGGCTACTCCTACGTCTACGTCGTCTTCGAGGACGGAACCGACATCTACTGGGCGAGGTCCCGCACCCTCGAATACCTCTCCTCCGTCCTG
>JAGGAJ010000109.1 GCA_017889845.1 Deltaproteobacteria bacterium | reverse complement strand
GAGCCGAAGCCGTTCGTCCTCCAGACCGCCCTCAACGATTTCTACGTGACGTATGAGCTGAACGCGCACACCGACGAGCCCCAGCAGATGGTGAACACCTACTCGGCGCTGCACCGCAACATCCAGGACACCTTCAACGAGGCGGGGGTGGAGATCATGTCACCCCATTACACCCAGCTCCGGGACGGGAACCGGACGACGATCCCCGGCTCCTATCTGCCGCCGGATTACGTTCCGGGCTCGTTGCGGGTCGCGTCCGTCCCGGACGCGGCCCGGAAACCGGCGGAGGGCCGCCGGGGGGTGGGGGCGAATTCGGGTGAAGGGGGAACGCCGGAACCGTCCGGAGGGTGACGTTTCCCCGACCGCCATGCTGAACGTCGGCAACCTTTCCAAGGCATACGGGGGGCAGGTCCTCTTCGAGGACGCCTCGTTCCAGGTGGCTTCCGGCGAGCGGGTGGGGCTGGTGGGGCGGAACGGGACCGGCAAGACCACGCTGTTCCGCATCCTCCTCGGCGAGGAGGAGCCCGACGCGGGCTCGGTGGTCGTCCCGGCGGGATACCGCATCGGGCACCTCGCGCAGCGCCTGGTGTTCGGGCGCGGCACGGTGCTGCAGGAAGCCGCCTCCGCACTCCCGCCGCGGGATGACGGCACGGACGAGACGTACCGGGCGGAAGCCGTCCTGACCGGCCTGGGCTTCGGCGAGGAGGAACGGTCCCGCCGCCCGGACGAGCTCTCCGGCGGGTTCCAGGTGCGCCTCAACCTTGCGCGGGTGCTTCTCTCGGGCGCGAACCTCCTTCTGCTGGACGAGCCGACCAACTACCTGGACGTCGTCTCCATCCGCTGGCTGCGGCGGTTCCTGTGCGCCTGGAGAGGGGAGCTGCTGCTGATCACCCACGACCGCGGCTTCATGGACGGCGTCACGACCCACACGATGGCCATCCACCGCGGCTCGGTCCGCAAGCTGGCGGGCGGGACGGAGAAACTGTGGCAGCAGATCCTCCAGGAGGAGGCGATCCACGATCAGACGAGGGTCAACGACGAGCGGCGGCGGGCGGAGGCGGAGGCGTTCATCGCGCGCTTCCGCGCGCAGGCCACGCGGGCCCGGGCCGTGCAGTCGCGGATCAAGGCGCTGGCGCGCCACGAACGGCTCACGAAGCTGTCGGAAATCCGGGACCTCGACTTCCGGTTCACCGAGGCGCCGTTCCCCGGGAAGCGGATGATGGAGGTGCGCGACCTCTCCTTCGGCTACGACGCAGGGCGCCCGCTGATCGAGGGCCTTTCCTTCCAGGTGGCCCCGGGAGACCGGATCGCCGTCGTGGGGCCGAACGGCCGCGGGAAGACGACCCTCCTCCGGCTCCTCGCCGGGGAGCTGCAGCCCGGCACCGGCGCCGTGAAGCCCGCGCCGAACTGTTCGGCCGGGCATTTCGGGCAGATGAACGCGGACCGGCTTTCCCCGGAGCTGCCGGTGGAGGAGGAGATCCGGCGGGCGAATCCTCTCCTCACACGCACGCAGGTCCGGACCCTGTGCGGCGCCATGATGTTCGGGGGCGAGGCGGCGGAGAAGAGGGTTTCGGTCCTGTCGGGAGGGGAACGCAGCCGCGTCCTGCTCGGGAAGATCCTCGCCGCCCCGGTGAACCTCCTGCTCCTGGACGAGCCGACGAACCACCTCGACCAGGAGTCGGTGGACGCATTCGTCGCGGCGGTGGACGCCTTCGGCGGCGCGGTGATCCTCGTCACCCACGTCGAGCGCGTCCTCGAGGCGCTGGCGACCCGGCTGATCGTGTTCGACGGCGGGAAGGTGGAGGTGTTCCACGGCGGGTACGCCGACTTCCTCGAGCGCATCGGGTGGAGGTCGGAGGCGGGGGAAACCGCCCGGCCGGGGCGGGAGAGCCGGCAGGGGCGCCGCGATGCGCGGCGCGAGCGGGCGGAGGCGGTGGCGCGGCGGTCGAGGGAGCTCGGGCGCCTGCGGCGTTCGATCGGGGCGCTGGAGGCGGAGATCATCGGTCTCGAGGAGCAGGTGGCGCGGGACGATGCGGCGATCGTCGATGCGACCGTGCGGAACGACGGAGCGTCCATCCGCGCACTCTCCCCGGCGGTGTCCGCCGCGCGGAAACGGATCGAGGGGCTGTTCGGGGAGATGACGGCGCTCGCGGACGAGCTTCACCGCAAGGAGCGGGAACAGGAGCCGGAGCGGGAAACCGGAGCCGGCTAGATCGGGGTCGGGAAGGGGGATCCGTCATGCCGTCGTTCGACATCGTTTCCGTGGTGGACATGCAGGAGGTCGACAACGCGGTCAACCAGGCCGTGAAGGAGATCGCCCAGCGGTACGACTTCAAGGGGTCGAAGACCGAGGTGTCCCTGGAGAAGGACGGTACCATCCGGCTGCAGACGGAGGACGAGTTCCGCCTCAAGGCGTCCGTGGACGTGCTCCAGTCCAAGTTCGTGCGGCGGGCGGTTTCTCTCAAGGCGCTGCAGTACGGCAAGGTCGAGCCCGCATCCGGAGGAAGGGTCCGCCAGGTCGTCACGATCCAGCAGGGGATCTCCAAGGAGAAGGGGCGGGAGATCGTCGCTCTCGTCAAGGAGACCCGGCTCAAGGTCCAGTCGCAGATCCAGGAGGAGCAGGTCCGGGTGACGGGGAAGAACATCGACGATCTGCAGGAGGTCATCCGGGTGCTGAAGGGGAAGGACCTCGGCGTGGAGATGCAGTTCGTGAATTTCCGGTCGTAGGGGCCTTCGCCCTCAATCGTCCTTGCGGATCCGGACCACCTGGCTCACGCCGGGGAGGGCCTCGATCTCCCGCTCGTCCAGCGCGTCCGTGTCGCCGATGACGCCGATGATGGTGCGGTTGGCCCCGGTGGACTGGTGGATGTCGAAGCCGTGTTCGATCAGGTACCCCTTGATCCGGTCCAGCGCCTCCTCGGGGGCGTTCCGCTTCGTGATGATCAGCATTCCTCCCGCCCCTCCCGCTGGGACATGATCCGCTCCAGGCGGCGCGACTCGTCCACGACCCGCTCGAACAGCCGCACGATGGCCCCGTCGTCCAGCGGCCCGGGGTTGTCCCCCTTCATGCGGGCGAAGATCCGCTTCTCCCGGGCCGGATCGAACACCGGAAGCCCCAGTCCCTTCTTGCGGTGACCGATCTCCAGCGCCAGCCGGGCGCGCTCGTTGAACACGCGCAGCAGCACGTCGTCCAGCAGGTCGATCCGTTTCCGTATCTCGTCGATCTCCATCCGCGCCTCACCCGGATCGGGGCATAATTCCAATTGTAGTCCGAAACCCTGGAAGGAGGGGACGATGCCGTACGTCAGCATCCGGATCACGCGGGAAGGGGCCACGGCGGAGAAGAAGGCGGCGCTGATCCGCGGGGCGACGCAGCTGCTCGTGGACGTGCTCGGGAAGAACCCGCAGACAACCGTGGTCGTCATCGACGAGGTGGAAACGGACAACTGGGGGATCGGCGGGGAGACGGTGACGGAGCGCAGGAAGCGGGGGAAGTGACCGCCGCCCTGCGCCATCCGGCCGGGCCGGATGGCGGGAGGAAGGGAGGGGGGCGCGCCGGCCCCCCTCCCGGGTTTCAGCCGGCGCAGGAGAGCTGCTGGAAGAAGTCGTTCCCCTTGTCGTCCACCAGGATGAACGCCGGGAAATCCACCACCTCGATCTTCCAGATCGCCTCCATCCCCAGCTCGGGGTACTCGAGCACCTCGACCTTCCGGATGTTCTCCTGGGCGAGGAGCGCCGCCGGACCGCCGATGGAGCCCAGGTAGAAGCCGCCGTGCGTCCTGCAGGCGTCGGTCACCGACTTGCTCCGGTTCCCCTTCGCGATCATGATCAGCGACCCGCCATGGGACTGGAGCAGGTCCACGTAGGAGTCCATCCGCCCGGCCGTGGTAGGGCCGAAGGAGCCCGACGGCATCCCCTTGGGCGTCTTCGCGGGGCCGGCGTAATAGATCGGGTGGTCCTTGACGTACTGCGGAAGCCCCTCGCCCTTGTCGATCCGCTCCTTCAGCTTCGCGTGGGCGATGTCGCGCCCGACGATCAGCGTACCGTTCAGCGAGAGCTGCGTCCGGATCGGGTATTTCGTGAGCTCCGCGAGGATCTCCCTCATCGGCCGGTTCAGGTCTACCTTGACGACGCCGTGTTCGTGCTTCCCGCGGAACTTCGCCGGGATGAGCCGCCCCGGATTGCGGTCCAGCTCCTCGAGCCAGATCCCCTCCCGGTTGATCTTCGCCTTGACGTTGCGGTCCGCCGAGCAGGAGACCCCCATCCCGACCGGGCAGGAGGCGCCGTGGCGCGGCAGCCGGACGACCCGCACGTCGTGGGCGAAATGTTTTCCGCCGAACTGGGCGCCGTAGCCGGATTTCCGGGCGGCGTCGAGCAGCCTCGCCTCCAGGTCGAGGTCGCGGAACGCCTGGCCCCCCTTGTTCCCCTTGGTGGGAAGATGGTCGAGGTACCCCGTGGAGGCGAGCTTGACGGTCTTCAGGCACGCCTCGGCGGAGGTCCCCCCGACGACGAAGGCGAGGTGGTACGGCGGGCACGCCGCGGTCCCCAGCGTCTTCATCTTCTCCACGAGGAACTTCTCGAGGGAGGCGGGGTTCAGAAGCGCCTTCGTCTCCTGGAAGAGGTAGCTCTTGTTCGCGGAGCCGCCCCCCTTGGCGACGAAGAGGAACCTGTACTCCGCCCCTTCCGTTGCGTAGAGGTCGATCTGGGCGGGAAGGTTCGTTCCCGAGTTGATCTCCTCGTACATGTCGAGCGGGACGGTCTGGGAGTACCGGAGGTTCTCCTCCGTGTACGTCTTGAAGACGCCCTTCGAAAGGTACTCCTCGTCCCGCGCTCCGGTCCAGACCTGCTGCCCCTTCTTCCCGACGATCGTCGCCGTCCCGGTATCCTGGCAGAACGGGAGGACGAAGTTGGCCGCCACCTCGGCGTTCCGAAGCATCGCCACCGCCACGCCGCGGTCGTTGGGGGTCGCCTCGGGATCGGTCAGGATCGCCGCCACCTTCTCGTTGTGGGCGGGGCGCAGCAGGAAGGAGACGTCGCGCATCGCCTCGTTCGCGAGGTATGCGAGCCCCTCGGGATCGACCTTGAGGACCTCCTTGCCGGCGAACTTCCCCACGGAGACGTACTTCTTCGTGAGGAGGCGGTACTTGGTGCTGTCCTTCCCCTGGGGGAACGGGTCCTGGTAGGAGAATCTCGGCATCGCATGGCTCCTTCCGAAGGTTTGGTGGGAGGGGGGAATTCACCCCAAAAGATATGCCCGCGGCCCCGAAACGTCAAGGACCGGCGGGTTTCTAACAGGATAGGAGGGACCACCGATGCCGCGCGACCTTCCGCTCTCCAACGGGAACCTGCACGTCAACTTCGATTCGTTCGGGCAGTTGCGGGATATCTACTTTCCCCACGTGGGGATGGAGAACCACACGCAGGGGGGGCCTTGCCGGCTGGGGGTGTGGGCGGCGGGCGCCTTCCGATGGCTTTCGGACCCCGGGTGGATCCGGGACCTCCGGTACCAGCCCGGCACCCTGGTCACCTGGGTGCACCTCTTCCATCCCTCCCTGGAGCTGGGGATCGAGCTGACCGACGCGGTCGACATGGCGGCGAACGTCCTGGTCCGGCGGTTCGCGATCCACGAGCTCTCCGGGGCCCCGCGGGAGGTCCGGATCTTCCACCACCACGACTTCCGGATCCTCGGGAACGCCGTCGGGGACACGGCGTATTACGAGCCTCAGAGGAGGTGCGTGTTCCACTACAAGGGGCGGCGCTGGTTCCTCGTCAACGGGGCCGTTTCCGGCGAGGGCTCCCGGGGGGTCGCGGCCGGCATCCACCAGTGGGCGACTGGGGTCAAGGAGTTCCAGGGCGCGGAGGGGACGTGGCGCGACGCGGAGGACGGGATCCTTTCCGGGAACCCCATCGCGCAGGGGTCGGTGGACTCGACGGTGGCGATCCACGCGGCGACCCGTCCCGGGGAGGCGTCCGTCGCCTACTCCTGGCTGGCCGCGGGGACCGATTTCGAGGAGGCGGCGGCGATCAACCGCGCCGTCGTGTCCCGCGGGCCGGAGGATTTCCTCGGCCGGACCCGGGCGTACTGGGAGCTCTGGGTCGACAAGTCCGAGTGGGATTTCGGGGACGTGCCGGA
>JAGGAJ010000108.1 GCA_017889845.1 Deltaproteobacteria bacterium | reverse complement strand
CCTGACGGATTGCCTCAACTTCGGCAACCCGGAGAAGCCCGAGATCATGTGGCAGTTCCGGTCCGCCATCGAGGGGATGGCGAAGGCGTGCGAGGCCCTGTCGGTCCCGGTGGTCTCCGGGAATGTGTCCTTCTACAACGAGACGATGGGGAAGGGGATCTACCCCACACCTGCGGTGGCGATGGTCGGGTTGCTGGAAAACGCCGCGAGGCGGGTGGTCCAGTGGTTCTCCTCGGAAGGGGACATCGTCCTGCTGGCCGGTGCGGACCGGCTGGAGGTGAACCTCGGGGGGTCCCTGTACCTGAAGGAGGCCCACGGGAAGGTGGCCGGGACGCCGCCCCCGGTGGACCTCGACCACGAAAAGCGCCTGGTCGCCTTTCTCCGGGAAGCGGCCGGGGCGGAGCTCCTCGCCTCGGCGCACGACCTCGCGGAGGGCGGGTTCGCCTGCGCCCTCGCCGAGGCCTGCATCACGCGCCCGGACGGGGCGACCGGGGCCCGCGTGGCCAATCCGTACCCCGATACGGTCCGCCCGGACTTCGCCATGTTCTCGGAGTGCCAGGGGGCCGTTCTGCTCTCCTGCACGCCGGGGAAACGGGAGTCCCTGCTGTCCCTGGCGAGGCGGTTCCGTATTACAATGATGGAACTGGGAACAGTCGGCGGGGAGCACATCGACATCGAGGGGGTCGCCCGCGTCGCCGCCTGCGAGATGGGGAAGGCGTGGCGGGAGGGGTTCGCGAAGGCCCTTGGCCTCGAAGGGTAGAAGGGGCGGTCATGTCCGGCGGCTGGCACGAGGAGTGCGGAATCTTCGGGATCCACGGGCACTCCGAGGCGTCCAACATGACGTACCTCGGGCTCTATGCCCTGCAGCACCGCGGGCAGGAGAGCGCCGGGATCGCCAGCGCCGACGGGGAGGTCATCACCTTCCACAAGGAGATGGGGCTGGTGGCCGACATCTTCTCCGAGGGGGTCCTCGCCCGCCTCCCCGGCCACATCGCCATCGGGCACGTCCGGTACTCCACGACGGGGAGCTCGGAACTCAAGAATGCCCAGCCGGTGGTGGTGGACTTCGAGTCCGGTTCCATCGCCGTCGCGCACAACGGGAACCTCGTCAACGCCCACGAGATCAAGCGGGAGCTGGAGATCTCCGGTTCCATCTTCCAGTCCACGATGGACACCGAGGTGATCGTCCACCTCATCGCCCGGTCCCGGAAGGAACGGATCGAGGACCGGATCGTGGACGCCCTGAACCAGGTCCGTGGCGCCTATTCCCTCCTCTTCATGACCCGCGACCGGCTGATCGGCGTGCGCGACCCGCACGGGATCCGGCCCCTGGCGCTCGGGAGGACGAAGGGGGGCGGGACGGTGATCTGCTCCGAGTCGTGCGCCCTCGACCTCATCGAGGCGGAGTTCCTGCGGGAGGTGGACCCCGGGGAAATGGTGGTCGTGGATCCGCGCGGGATGCAATCATACAAGCCGTTCCTCCCCGCGGTGGAGCGGTTCTGCATCTTCGAGCACGTCTACTTCGCCCGCCCCGACTCGATCCTGGGGGGGCGGAGCGTCTACGAGGTTCGCAAGGAGCTGGGCCGCCAGCTCGCCCGGGAGTCCCCGGCGGAGGCCGACATCGTCATCCCCGTCCCCGACTCGGGCGTCCCGGCAGCGCTGGGGTACTCCGAAGCGGCGGGGATCCCCTTCGAAATGGGGCTGATCCGCAACCATTACGTGGGCCGCACCTTCATCGAGCCGCAGCAGTCGATCCGCCACTTCGGCGTGAAGATCAAGCTGAACGCGGTGCGGGACGTGGTGGCGGGAAGGCGCGTGGTGGTGGTGGACGACTCCATCGTCCGGGGGACGACGGGACGCAAGATCATCAAGATGATCCGGGCGGCCGGGGCGAAGGAGATCCACGTCCGCATCAGCTCCCCCCCCACCTGCTACCCGTGCTTCTACGGCATCGACACCCCGCTGCGGCGGGACCTGATCGCCGCGACCCACACGCTCGAAGAGATCAACACGTACCTCACATCCGACAGCACGAGGTACCTGAGCATGCAGGGACTCCATGCCTGCGTGCCGAACGGGAAGACGACGTACTGCGACGCCTGCTTCTCCGGGAACTACACGGTTCCGCTCGAGGCGGATGAGACCGAAGAGCAGTTGCCGCTGTTCCGCGGGTCGGTCCGAGTCTGACGGCCCGGACCGCGAAACCGACCGGGGGGAAACCATGCCCAACAGGACGTACAAACCGTTCGCCTTCCCTGCGGAGTCCGCCGAGGACCGGAAGGCGTTCCTCGCCCTGCTGAAGGAGAAGAGCTACGAGAGGCGGAAGGTGGTCCTCTCCTCGGGCAGGGAATCCGACTTCTACATCGACTGCAAGCAGACCACCCTGGATGCGCGGGGCGCGGTCCTTTGCGGACGCCTCTTCTGCGCCATGCTGGAGGACGGGGAGCGGCCGGAGGCGGTGGGGGGGATCACCCTGGGCGCGGACCCGATCGTGACCGCGGTGTCGCTGACCAGCGCCCTCCGGGGCTGGCCGGTGCCGGCCTTCATCATCCGGAAGGAGCCCAAGACGCACGGCACGGCCCAGTGGATCGAGGGGACGAAGAACCTCCGGCCGGGGATGAGGGTCGCGATCCTCGAGGACGTGGTGACCACGGGCGCGTCGACGCTCCGGGCCATCGAGCGGGCGGCGGGTTCCGGCCTGGTGGTGGCCCGCGTGCTGTGCATCGTCGACCGGAACGAGGGCGGCGCGGATGCGGTGGCGGGGAAGGGGTACCGGATCGAGCCGATGTTCCTGAAGGAGGACGTGGAGAATGGCTGACCTCCGGCGGCGGGCGGCCCGGATCCTGGCCGTCCTGTTCCTGGCGGCGTCCGCCGCGGCATGCGGCCCCCGCTCGGTCGCCCTCTACGAGAAGGTCCTCGGGTCCCCCTCCTACAACCGGATCACGGAAGGCGCGACGCGCACCCGGGAGGTCCGCGACGGGCTGGACACCCTGTTCATCCTCTACGCCACCTGGCTCTCCCCGCCGTGGGTCGACGCCTTCGCGGAGGAGTTCTCCAACATCTACTACCTGGATCCGCAGCGGCGGGAGGCCACCATCGCGTCGTGGCGCGGGGAGTCGCAGAAGCACGTCCGCTTTTTCGTCGCCCTGTACGTCCCGGACGAGAAGGGGAACGACCTGGAGAAGCCGGAGACCCTGTGGAGCCTGCGGCTGGTGAGGGCGGACGAAAAGGATTACGCGCCGGTGTACGTCCGCAAGGCGTCGATGCGGCCCGAGGAGATCTCCCGGTTCTTCCCGTACTCCGGAAAGTGGTACCGGGCGTACGAGGTGGCGTTCCCGAAGGAGGCGGGGGAGACAGCGGCGGAGGCCCGGCCCGGCACGCCGTGGTTCAAGATGGTCCTGTCCGGGGTGCAGGGGCGCGCCGTACTGTCCTGGGATTAGCGCGGCGCCCCCGGCCGGGAGGCGGCCCGGTTCAGAACCGGGTCCTGCGGACCACCGTGTCCTTGCGCCCGTGCTCGTCGTCCTGGTACGGGTAGTCGATGGTGGTGTGGAGCCCGCGGCTCTCCTTCCGCTGCATCGCGCAGCGGACGATCAGTTCCGCCACCGTGCAGATGTTCCGAAGCTCGAGCAGGTCTCCCGTCACCCGGAAGTTCCAGTAATACTCGGCGATCTCCCGCTGCAGCAGCTCGATCCGGTCGAGGGCGCGCGACAGGCGCTTGTTCGACCGCACGATTCCCACGTAGTTCCACATGGTCCGGCGGATTTCGTCCCAGTTGTGGGATACCACGACCGCCTCGTCGGGCTCCTGCGCCTTGCCGGGGTCCCACTGCGGGATGTCGATCCGGGGCCTGGGCTTCCCGGCGTACGCCTCGACGGCGCGCTTGACCGCCCGGTCCGAGAAGACCAGCGCCTCCAGCAGGGAGTTGGACGCGAGCCGGTTCGCGCCGTGCAGGCCCGTGCACGCGCACTCCCCGATGGCGAAGAGCCGATGGATGTCGGTCTCGCCATGAAGGTTCGTCCGTACGCCGCCGCACAGGTAGTGGGCCGCGGGGACAACCGGAAGCGCCTCCTTCGTCATGTCGATCCCGAAGGAGAGGCAGGTCCGGTGGATGTTCGGGAAGTGCTTCCGGATGAAGGCCGCCCCCTTGTGCCGAATGTCCAGGTAGACGCAATCCTCGCCGGTCCGCTTGAGTTCGGCGTCGATCGCCCGGGCGACGATGTCCCGGGGGGCGAGCTCCTTCATCGGGTGGACCCCCGCCATGAAGCGATCCCCCGCGCGGTTCCGGAGCACCGCCCCCTCTCCGCGGACCGCCTCGGAGATCAGGAACGACTTGGCGTGCGGGTGGTAGAGGCAGGTGGGATGGAACTGGACGAACTCCATGTTGGCGATGGTCGCCCCCGCGCGGTACGCTATGGCGATCCCGTCCCCCGTGGCGATGTCGGGGTTGCTGGTGTAGAGGTACACCTTCCCGGCGCCGCCGGTGGACAGCACCGTCGCGTCTGCCACGAACGTGTGGATCTTCCCGGTGTTCTGGTCCAGCACGTACGCCCCAAGCACCTCGTCCGCCCCCTGCCGGTCGAAAGAGGAGATCTTCTGCCGCGTGATCAGGTTGACCGCCGCGTGGTGCTCGAACAGCCGGATCCGCCGATTCTCCCTCGCCCGGGAAAGGAGCGCCCGCTCCACCTCCCGGCCGGTCAGGTCCTTGGCGTGGAAGATCCGCCGGCGGGAGTGCCCCCCTTCCCGATGGAGGTCGTACCCGCGCTTCCCCGTCTGACGGGTGAACTCCACGCCCCACCCGATCAGCTCCCGGATCCGCGCCGGCGCGTCCCGCACCACCAGGTCCACCGTGTCGGGGTGGCACAGGCCGGCACCGGCCCGGTGGGTGTCCTCGATGTGGGACTCGAAGGTGTCCTCGCCGCTCCAGACGGTAGCGATTCCCCCCTGCGCGTAGTTCGTGCTCGACTCGGACGCCTCCTTCTTCGTGATGATCGTGACGGTTCCCTTCTTCGCGGCCCGCAGGGCGAAGCTCAGCCCCGCGATCCCGCTGCCGATCACCAGGAACTGCGATACCCTCTTCATCGTGGCCCCTCCCCGCGCCCCCGCCCCGTTTGACTTAGGGGGGGCATTTCCTTACAATATCGAATTATGGTTTATTTCCGCCTGCTTTTCATCATTTCCCTCACCCTCTGGCCTGCATCGGTCAGGGCGGACATCTACCGCTACGTAGACGCGGACGGTGTCGTCCACTTCTCGAACACCCCGCCGGACGGGAAGTTCGAGGTGTACCTGCGCGAGGCGCCGAAGGCTCCGCCGGGCCTCCCGTTGGCCGGATCGTCTCCCGGCGACGACTGGATGACCAATTACGCCGGCCAGTACGCGCGTGCCCACAACCTCTCCCCCGCGCTGGTCCGCGCCATCATCAAGGCGGAGTCCAACGGGCAGCGCAAGGCGGTCTCCCGGAAGGGCGCCATGGGGGTCATGCAGCTGATGCCTTTCACATCGAAGCGGATGAACGTCTCCGATCCCTTCGACCCGATCGAGAACATCGAGGGGGGTGTCAAGTATATCAAGGAACTCCTCGCCACCTTCGAGGGGGACCTGACGAATACGATCGCGGCGTACAACGCGGGCCCCGCCGCCGTGAAGAAGTACGGCGGCATCCCGCCATACCAGGAGACGAGGCAATACGTCCGGCGCGTGCTGGATCTGTACCGGCAATATTCCGCCGTCGAATGAGCGTCGCCTCCCGGCTCAACCCGCCCAACGTCCTCACGCTCCTGCGCATCCTGGCCGTCCCGGTGCTGGTCCTCATCCTCCTTCCGCCCGCAGGGCGGGGGATTTCCTTCACCCGTTCCCTCGCGGCGTTCCTCCTGTTCGTCGCGGCTGCCGTCACGGATCTGTTCGACGGGTACATCGCGAGGCGGTACCGGATGGTGACCTCCCTCGGGAAACTCCTGGACCCGCTGGCGGACAAGCTGCTGGTGTGCGCCGCCATGGTCATGCTGATCCCGCCGGGGAGGGTCCCCGCGTGGATGGCGGTGATCGTGGTGGCGCGGGAGATCGGCGTCACGGCCCTGCGCGGGATGGCCTCCACGGAAGGGGTCGTCATCGCCGCGTCCCCGCTGGGCAAGGGGAAGACCGTGCTGCTCAACAT
>JAGGAJ010000107.1 GCA_017889845.1 Deltaproteobacteria bacterium | reverse complement strand
GTGAAGATCTCGAAGGGGCGAACCGCGCGACGGTTGCGGAGGACCACGGGGACCGTCTCTTCCTCCGACCTCCCGATGGGGATCCGCTCCACGACCACGATGTCCCCGAACCGTTCCGCGACCGTTTCCCCGAGCCGCGCCGCCTCGTCTTCCGGAATCCATCCGTAGAGCAGGAACGTCATCCGGGTTTCGTAGAACGACGCGGACGCGCGGATCCGCTCGACCCGGTTCGCGAGCCGCCGACGAAGGTCGAGGAGCTGCCCCCGCCATTCGCGGGAGATCGCGGCGAGGGCCTCCTCCCGGTCCCGGATCGCCGCCGGAAGCTCGCCCTGCCTGCGCACGATGATCTCGAGCGCTTCCGCGAGGGGCTTGTCCGCCACGGAGGCGGGGAGGCGCAGCTCGCCGATGTTCTTCTCCCAGAGGAGGGCCCGCGCTTCCGCGGCCTTTTCCCCCGGGAAGATGAGCAGCCCGGCCAGCGTGTCCTTGTCCACCTCGCGGTAGACGATCTCGAAGCGGCCGTCCGTCAGGCGGGAAAGCGCCTCCTCGAGGAGGGTGGCGACGGACCTCTCCTGCGCGGGGAGGATCAGCCCCGTGCACTCCAGTTCGCGGCTCTCCCGCACCATCCCGATCAGCGGGGCAAGGACCTTCAGGACCTTGTCGTACCGGGTGAACAGGGACTGCTCGTCCTGGTGTCTCTTCCGCTCTGCGACGAGGGCCTCGGCGCGCGACGTCAGGGCGTCCAGCCGGGCGTTGACGGTTTGGAACGCATCCTCGCCGGCGTCGTCCGGGAGGAGGGCGGGGCCCCCATCGTCCCCCGGCCTTTCCGGGACGGCGGGCAGGACGAGCAGGAGTTTCCGGACCTTCTCCTGCATCGCCTCCAGGACGGCACGGATCTGCTGGGATTCGGGATCGAGTACGTGGTGCCGGATGACCGGGATTTCGGATTGCAGCCGGCGGATGTCCCCGGGGGCGGATTCGATGTGGACCGCTCCCACTTCCTGCAACAGGCGGACCACCGCCGACAGCAGGGTGCTCGGCCCGAGGACCCGGATCTTGGCCATCGGAACGATCATGGCGGGAGGATCCGCTCGAGCAACGCGTCGGCGATGGAGTCGATCTCCGGTTCCGACCGCCGGACCCATGCCTCCGTGCGGAGGCGGGCGCTCTCGAGGAGAGCCTGCGCTTCCCTCTCGATTTCCGCGATCGCCTTCTTCCGCTCGTCCCCGGATCGACGGTCGATCTCGGCCCGTTTCGCCGCCAGGGCGCTCCCGGCCGCCGCCGCCGCTTCCTCGAGCAGGGTCCCGGCCGCATCCTCGGCTTCCCGGACGATCCGGTCGGCCTCCCGTTCGGCCCTGTAGATATCCTTGATCGATTCGATGTCCGACTGCGGTCCCATCGGGAACCCCGACGGCCCGACCCCGGCGCTCCCTCGAGTTCGGTTCCGGTGCGGGCAGGACTCACTACATTGATATTAGTTTATAAATCGGCGGCAGGGAACAACTGGCTCGCGGCACCTGCCATTTTCCGGGTGGCCGAAACGGGGGTATCCCGGAATTCATCAGAACGGAACAGGAACGGAACAGGAACGGATCGGCCGGCGACGTCGTTGGTTGTGTTGATGGGTCCTCGAGTGCAGGGAATTGGGGGGGGGCGACATGGCCATGGAGAAGGAGTTCCATATTTTCGGTTTCGCGGGCAGCCTGAGGAAGAGATCCCTCAACCGGGCGATCCTGGCGGCGGCGTCGGAACTGCTTCCGGAGGGCGCGAAACTCGAGATCTTCGACCTCGAGGGGATTCCGCCGTTCAACCAGGACCTGGAAAAGCAGCCACCGGACAGAGTCCGGGAATTCAAGGCGAAAATCAGGGCCGCCGACGCACTCCTGATCGCCACCCCGGAATACAACTACTCGGTTCCCGGCGTCCTGAAGAACGCCATCGACTGGGCTTCCAGGCCCTACGGCGACAACGCCTTCGAGGGGAAGCCCGTGGCCCTGATGGGCGCATCCGTTGGAACCCTGGGGACCGCGAGAGCCCAGTATCATCTCCGCCAGACCTTCGTGTTCCTGGACATGCACCCCCTCAACCGGCCGGAAGTGATGGTGCCTTCCGCGCACGAAAAAACAGACAGGGAAGGCAAGGTGACGGACCCGACCACACGGGAGAAGATCAAGGAGCTCCTGGCGAGCCTCGTCGCCTGGACGGGAAGGTTGGGAAAGCCCGGTTAGGAACGGATCGGGTGCTACATCCCCCCGCCCATCATCTTTTCCATGTGTTTCAGATGGGATTCCTGGAGGTCGGTCAGGAGTTTGGCATGCTCCAGGGAGGCCGCGCGGAAAGCGGCCGCGTCGTCCCTGGCCTTCAGGGCCTCCATCTTCGCCTCGAGGTCCCGCAGCTTCTTCACGGTGCCCCGCATCTCCTCCAGGTGCTTCGCCATCCGTTCCTTCATCGCGGGGGCGTCCTTGCCGCCGTGCATCCTCCCGTGCATGCCGCCGTGGCCGGTCGCCGTGTTGTCCTGCATGGGGTGCGGACCCGCTCCGCCGGCACCCTTCGGGTAGCCGCACTCGCAGCCGCATCCCGGGCACCCCGTGCATTCACCGTGGTGCGGACAACCCGGACAACCCCCGTCAGGATGGCCATGGCCGTGGCCGCTTCCGGGGTCCGCCTGGACCGGAAGCGCCGAGAGATACGGCGTCCCCATGGCAAGGAGCAGCCCGAGCATCGCAACGAACGCCTTCCTTTTCCCCATCGCCGTCATCTCCATCGAATCGGCCTCCGTTTCGGATATGTACGCGCAAGCGAACATTGGATGGGGAATGTCGGGCCCGGGTTGCGGAATGATCGGCGGAAGGGACGTTTGCCACGCCTCCGGAAAGGTTGCTATCATAGCGCCATGTACGTCGGGAAGCGGATGACGAGGAGCCCGAAGACGGTGACCCCGGACGACCTCCTGTCGAAGGCGGCCGGGATCCTCCGGGAGCACCGGTTCCACCACCTGCCGGTCGTGGAGGGGGGGAGGCTGGTGGGGATCCTCTCCGACACCGACCTGCGGAACGCCTCCCTCGCCGCGA
Organism: Deltaproteobacteria bacterium; assembly: GCA_017889845.1. Taxonomy (GTDB): domain Bacteria; phylum Desulfobacterota; class Deferrimicrobia; order Deferrimicrobiales; family Deferrimicrobiaceae; genus JAGGAJ01. Next base: position 3,211 of record JAGGAJ010000107.1, on the reverse strand, counting down.
CGCCCCGGGAAGCCGGGGAGGGTCAGCCCGGAGACCGTCCGGTGCGCGAGGTGATGCGCACGGAAGTCTGGTCCCTGACCCCGGAGGATTCCGTCGAGGATGCGCTCCTGATCCTGACCCGGGAGAAGTTCGGCGCCCTGCCCGTGCTCGAGGGGGACCGGCTGGTGGGGATCATCACCCGGGCGGATCTCCTGAACGCCTTCGTCGATATCCTCGACGTCAACGAGGTGTTCTTCTGCGTCGACGTCACCTTCCCGCGGAACCTCGCCCGCTTCGAGGAGCTGATCGCCCTGTTCGGCGGGATGGGGGTCGAGGTCCGCAGCTGCATCATCTCGCCCCAGGGGGAGATCGGTGCGGTGAACGCCCACCTGCGCGTCGCCACGATCGACGGCCCGGCGGTCCGCCGGGTCCTCCGGGAGCGGGGCTTCGAGATCGCGGAGCCCGTCTCGAGCCTCTGACGCCGGGCCCTCCCTTTTCGCCTGCGCGCTACCCCTTCCCGATCAGACGGCGCAGCACGTACGGCAGGATGCCGCCGTGGCGGTAGTAGTGCGCCTCCGCGGGCGTGTCGATCCGGGCCAGCGCCGGGAAGGTCCGCTCCCCGCCCTCTCCCGAAACGCGCACCGTGACCTGCATCCGCGGGGCGATCCCCGCGGCGACTCCTTCCACCGCGTACGTTTCTTTCCCCGTGAGCCCCAGCGACTCCCGGGTCGCCCCGTCCACGAACTGGAGCGGAAGGATCCCCATCCCGACGAGGTTGCTGCGGTGGATCCGCTCGAAGCTCTCCGCGACGACCGCGCGCACGCCCAGCAGCCGCGGTCCCTTGGCGGCCCAGTCTCGGGAGGAGCCCGAGCCGTACTCCTTCCCGGCCAGGATCACCAGCGGCACGCCGGTCGAAGCGTACCGCATCGCCGCGTCGTAGATCGTCATCGTTTCCCCGCCCGGCTGGAACGTCGTCCACCCCCCTTCCGTTCCGGGGGCGAGGAGGTTCCGCAGCCGGATGTTGGCGAAGGTGCCGCGCATCATCACCTCGTGGTTCCCGCGCCGGCTTCCGTACGAGTTGAACTCCTCCCTCGGCACGCCGTTGCCCTTGAGGTACGCTCCCGCCGGGCTGTCGTCCGCGATGTCGCCGGCGGGGGAGATGTGGTCCGTGGTGACCGAGTCGCCCAGCACCGCCAGGACGCGCGCCCCGGCGACGTCGCCCGGGTTTTCCGGCTCCGCCGGCAGGTTCTCGAAGAAGGGGGGGTGCTTCACGTAGGTGGAGGAAGGGGCCCACCGGAAGCACTCGGATTTCGGGACGGGGAGTTTCCTCCACGCCGCGTCCCCGGTGAACACGGCGGAGTACTCCTTCCGGAACATCTCCGGGTCCACGGCCCCGCGCACCGCCTCCGTGACCTCCTCCGGGGCGGGCCAGATGTCCTTCAGGAAGACGGGGCTCCCGTTGCGGTCCGCACCCAGAGGCTCCGTGTACGGGTCGAAGTCCACGTCCCCCGAGAGGGCGTACGCCACCACGAGCATCGGGGAGGCGAGATAGTTCGCCCGGGAGAGCGGGTGGATCCGCCCCTCGAAGTTCCGGTTTCCGGAGAGGACCGACGCGGCGACGATGTTCCCCCGGCGGATCGTCTCCGCGATGGCTTCGGGCAGGGGGCCGGAGTTGCCGATGCAGGTGGTGCACCCGTACCCCACGAGGTGGAAGCCTAGCGCCTGGAGGTACGGCATCAGCCCCGCCCGCTCGAGGTACTGCGTGACCACCTTGGATCCCGGCGCGAGGCTCGTCTTGACCCAGGGGCGCGTCCGCAGCCCCATCTCCACCGCCTTTTTCGCGACCAGCCCCGAGCCGATCATCACGGCGGGGTTGGAGGTGTTCGTGCAGCTGGTGATCGCGGCGATGACCACCGACCCGTCGTGGAGGTTGAACGCCCCCCCGTCGAGGCGCACCGTGGTCGCCCCCGGCATCCAGGAGCCCGGGCGGGGCTCCCCGGCATCGCCCGCGACGCTGCCCCCTTCCCCGAGCCACCGGTCGGCGCCGTTCTCCCCGCCGTCCGGGCGGGGCTCCTTCCCCCACGCGGCGAGCGCCTTCCGGAACCCCGCCTTCGCCTCCCGCAAAGGCACCCGGTCCTGCGGACGCTTCGGACCCGCCAGGCACGGCTCCACGGTCCCGAGGTCGAGGGAGAGGGTGTCGGAGAAGACCGGGTCGCGGGTGTCGTCCGTCCGGAAGAGCCCCTGCGCCTTGCAGTACGCTTCCACGAGCTTCACCTGGGCCTTGTCGCGCCCCGTGAAGAGGAGGTACGAAAGCGTTTCCCGGTCCACCGGGAAGAAGCCGATGGTGGCGCCGTACTCAGGCGACATGTTCGAGATCGTCGCCCGGTCGGCCACGGAGAGGGAGGAGAGCCCCTTCCCGTAGAATTCGACGAACTTCCCCACCACCCCTTTCTTCCGCAGCATCTGGGTGACCGTGAGGACGAGGTCGGTTGCCGTCGCGCCCACGGGGAGCTTCCCGGAGAGCTTGAACCCCACCACCTCGGGGATGAGCATCGAGATCGGCTGGCCGAGCATCGCGGCCTCCGCCTCGATCCCGCCCACGCCCCAGCCGACCACCCCGAGGCCGTTGATCATCGGCGTGTGGGAGTCGGTCCCCACGAGGGTGTCCGGGTACGCATGCGCCCCGGACCGGTCCTTCCTCGAGAAGACGACGGGGGCGAGATACTCCAGGTTCACCTGGTGGCAGATCCCGGTGCCCGGGGGGACGACGCGGAAGTTGCGGAACGACTCCTTCCCCCACCGCAAAAAGGCGTACCGTTCCCCGTTGCGCTCGTACTCCTTCGCCACGTTGTCCGGAAAGGCCGCCGCCGCAGCGAACCGGTCCACCTGCACGGAGTGGTCGATCACCAGGTCCGCAGGCATCAGCGGGTTGATCTTCCTCGGGTCGCCACCCATCCGCTTCGCTGCGTCCCGCATCGCCGCCAGGTCCACCAGCGCCGGGACGCCGGTGAAATCCTGCAGGAGCACGCGGGCGGGGCGGAAGGCGATTTCCCGGTCCGACGGTGCCGAGGGCGACCAGTTCGCCAGGGCGCGGATGTCGTCCGCCGTCACGGTCACGCCGTCCTCGTGGCGGAGGAGATTCTCCAGGAGAACCTTGATGGAAAAGGGGAGGCGGGAGACCTTCCCCACGCGGCGCGTTGAAAGCGCCTCCAGCCGGAATATCTCGAAGGAT
>JAGGAJ010000106.1 GCA_017889845.1 Deltaproteobacteria bacterium | reverse complement strand
GCCGGTGGAGTGGCTGAACCGCTTCGCCGCCGGCGGCCTCGTCCCCGACCTGACGCTCCTGTTCGACCTGCCCCCCGAGGCGGGATTCTCGCGCATCGGCGGACGCGGCCGCGCCGCCGACCGGATGGAGCGCGAGTCCCTCGCCTTCCATCGCGCCGTGCGGGACGGGTACCTCCGTCTCCTCGACCGGCACCCGGACCGGATCGTGCGGGTCGACGCCACCCTTCCGGAGGATGCCGTGCGGGGCCTGGTGCGCGAGGCGGTGGCCGCACGGTTCGGATGGTAGAGACCTTCGCGTCCGTCCGGGGTCAGGAGCGCGCCATCGCGCTCCTGCGGCGGTACCTCGCCTCCGGGGCGACGCCCGGCGGCCTGCTCTTCGCGGGCGAGGAAGGGGTGGGAAAGGAGAAGGCCGCCCGGGCCTTCGTCTCCGCCCTCCTCTGCCGCGCTCCGGGGGCCTTTGGTGCGTGCGGCGCCTGCCCGGACTGCCGGCTCCTGGCCTCGGGCGGCCACCCCAACCACCTCCGCATCGTGCCGGAAACGCACTTCCTCCGTATCGACGAGATCCGCGCGCTGAAGGAGGAGCTGTCGCTCAAGGCGTTCTCCGACCGGCCGCGGGCGGCGATCCTCGTCCCCGCGGACCGGATGACCCCGCAGGCGGCCAACGCGCTGCTGAAGACCCTCGAGGAGCCGCCGCCGGGGACGCACCTGCTGCTGGTCGCACACCGCGTTTCGCAGGTCATGCCCACGATCGTCTCCCGGTGCCAGCGGATCCCCTTCTTCCCGCTTCCCGCGGAGACCGTCGGGGAGATCCTCGCCGACCTCCCGGAGGCGGAAGGCCGGTCCGGGGTGGAGATCCGCCTGGCCGCCGCCCTCTCGGGAGGATCCCCCGGGCGCGCCCTCGCGATCCTCCCGGAGCTGGCCGACGAGCGGGGGACGTGGATGTCCCTCCTCGCGAAGCCCTCTCCCCGGGAGGCGATCGCGTTCGCCGAAACCTGGAAGGCGGGAGGGGACTCCCCCGGGCGACTGGCCGCTCCGCTCTCCCTCGCGCGGGACCTGTCCCTCTTATCTTCCGGGGAAGGAGCGGATATAATGAACGTCGACCTTCGGGACGCCCTGGAAGCGCTGGCCGCACGCCCCCCGGCCGGGGGGTGGGACACCGTGTTCCGGGCGCTCCTGTCGGTTTCCCGAATGCCTCCCCAGCCGCAGAAGCGGCTGGCGCTGGAGGCGTTTTTCTTCGGACTGCACGGGAAGGGATGAGCGTTCCGAATGGACATCGCAGGGATACGCCTCCGGGGCGTGTGCAAGACATACCACTTCGACTGCACGGGGGTCTCCGTGCGGAAGGGCGACTTCGCCGTGGTCCAGACCGAGCGCGGCGTCGCCCTCGGCGAGGTCGTCCAGCGGATTGACGGCTACGAACCGACGGCCGCGAAATTCCCCGCCAGCAAGGTCCTCCGCCCGGCCTCGGCGGACGACGTGCGCGCCCACCAGGAGAATGCCCGCCGGGAGGCGGAGGCCGAAGCGTTCTGCGAGCGGAGGATCGCCGAGCGGGGGCTCCCGATGAAGCTCGTGCGGGCCGAGTACCTGCTCGACCGGAGCAAGGCGGTGTTCTACTTCACCGCGGACGGGCGGATCGACTTCCGGGAGCTGGTGAAGGACCTGGCCCACGAGCTGCGCACGCGCATCGAGATGCGCCAGATCGGTGTGCGGGACGAGGCGCGGGTGGTGGGCGGCGTCGGGCCGTGCGGCAAGGAACTGTGCTGCGCCACCTTCCTCCGGGACTTCGAGCCGATCACGGTCAAGATGGCCAAGGACCAGAAGCTGTCCCTGAACCCGGCGAAGCTCTCCGGCGTGTGCGGACGGCTGATGTGCTGCCTCATCTACGAGCACGAGTCGTACACGCGGCAGAAGAGCTGCGCCCCGTGCGCGGCGGCGAAGGGCCCCGCGGACGCCCCGGCGGCCCCGGAGCCCGGGGACGAGGAACTCCTGGTGCGGCTCTCCGACGACGAGGAGGGCCCGTCGTGAAGGACACGTTCTACATCACGACGCCGATCTACTACGTCAACGACGTCCCCCACATCGGCCACGCCTACACCACCATCGCCTGCGACGTCCTCGCCCGGTGGCACCGGATGAAGGGGAAGAGGGTGTACTTCCTCACCGGCACGGACGAGCACGGGGAGAAGGTGCAGAAAAGCGCCACGCAGAAGGGGCTCTCCCCCCGGCAGCTCGCCGACCAGGTGGTGACGAACTTCCAGGGGCTCTCCCCCGCGCTGACGATCAGCAACACGGGCTTCATCCGGACCACGGAGCCGCGCCACTACGCCTCCGTGCAGGATCTCTTCCGCAGGTCCCTGGCCAACGGGGACATCTACCTCGGCGAGTACGAGGGGTGGTACTGCGTCCCGGACGAGGCGTACTGGACGGAGCGGCAGCTCGCCGATGCCGGGGGGAACTGCCCCACCTGCGGACGCCCCGTAGAGAAGCGGAAGGAGCCGTCGTACTTCTTCCGCCTGTCGAGGTACCAGGACCGGCTGCTGCGGTACTACGGGGAGAACCCGGGGTTCATCCGGCCGGAGGAGCGCCGCAACGAGGTGGTCGCCTTCGTCGCGGGGGGGCTGAACGACCTTTCCGTCTCCCGCACTTCGCTTTCGTGGGGGATCCCGGTGCCCGACGCCCCGGGGCACGTGATCTACGTGTGGTACGACGCCCTGACCAACTACATCACCGGCCTCGGCTACCCGCAGCGGACCCCCGAGTTCACGACCTTCTGGCCCGCCGACATCCACATGGTCGGGAAGGACATCCTGCGGTTCCACGCCGTCTACTGGCCCGCGTTCCTGATGTCCGCCGGGGTCGCCCCCCCGCTGGGCGTCTTCGCCCACGGCTGGTGGACCGTCGAGGGGCAGAAGATGAGCAAGTCCCTCGGGAACGTGGTGGACCCGTACGACATGGTGCAACGGTACGGCGCGGACGCCTTCCGGTACTTCCTCCTGCGGGAGGTGTCGTTCGGACTCGACGGCGACTTCTCGGAGAGGGAGCTCGTGCGGCGCGCCAATTCGGAGCTCGCGGACAAGCTGGGGAACCTCCTGAACCGGTCGCTGGGGATGCTGGGGAGATATTTCGGGGGCGCGGTCCCGTCGCCGGGGGCGCAGGAAACGCCGGACGCCGCCCTTCGCGATTCCGGCCGGGAGGCCGCGGACGCCGTGGACGCGGCGATGGAGGAGGTGGCGTTCCACAAGGCGCTCTCCGCCGTGATCGAGCTGGTCACGAAGGCGAACGAGTACGTGCAGGCGACGGAGCCATGGGCGCTGGCGAAGGACCCGGCGAACCGGGGACGCCTCGGGACGGTGCTCTACAACGCCCTGGAGGCCGCCCGCCTGTCCGCCCTGCTGATGTCTCCCTTCACCCCGACGGCCTCGCAGAGGATGTGGGAGGCGCTCGTCCCGGGCGGCGCCCCGGTCGAGGGCGCCCGGGTGGACGCGGCGGGAGCGTGGGGAGGGCTGGCCGCCGGCGCCGCCCTTCCGAAATCGTGCATCGTTTTTCCCAAGATCGAGACATAGCGCGGTCCATCCCGGGGCCACTGCCTCCTCCCATGTTCTTCGACTCCCACGCCCACCTCGACCTGCCGCCGCTCGCCGGAGCGGAGACCGCGGTGCTGCGCCGTGCGCGCGAAGCGGGCGTCACCGGCGTCACGACGATCGGGATCGACCCGGAGAGCAGCGCGGAAGGCGTCGCCATCGCCCACCGGCACCCGGGGGTCTACGCCGCCGTGGGGCTGCACCCCCACGACGCGTCGCGGCTGTCGGAGGACGCCCTCTCCCGCCTGGATGCGCTCTCCCGGTGCGACAAGGTGGTCGCGATCGGGGAGACGGGCCTCGACTTCTTCCGCGACCGATCCCCCCGGGACGCCCAGCGCGCCTCCTTCCGGGAGCAGGTCCGGCTGGCGCGCCGGCGGAACCTCCCCGTCATCGTGCACGACCGGGACGCCCACGACGAGGCGCTGTCGATCCTCGCGGAGGAGAAGGCGTCGGAGGTCGGCGGGATCTTCCACTGCTTTTCGGGGGACCTCGCCATGGCGCGGAAGGCGGCGGCGATGAACTTCCTCGTGTCGATCCCGGGCGCCATCACGTACCGGGGCTCCGGGGCCCAGGTGGAGGCGGTGCGGCACCTGCCGCTCGACCGCCTGCTGATCGAGACAGACTGCCCCTTCCTCGCCCCCGTCCCGCACCGCGGGAAGACGAACGAGCCGGCGTACGTCCCGCTGGTGGCGGCGAAGGTGGCGGAGATCAAGGGACTCCACGTGGAGGACGTGGCCCGGGCCACCACCCTTTCCGCACGGCGGATCTTCCGCATCCCCGCGGAGGAGGAGGTGCAGGTGGCCTACCGGATCCGCAACTCCCTCTACCTGAACATCACGAACCGGTGCACGAACAGCTGCTCCTTCTGCGCAAAGCGCCGCGACTGGCACGTGAAGGGGCACCTGCTGAAGCTGCCGGGGGAACCGTCCGCCGCGGAGGTCCTCATCCTGGTCGGCGACCCGGCGGCGTTCGAGGAGATCGTCTTCTGCGGGTTCGGGGAGCCGTTGCTCCGCCTTCCGGAAGTGAAGGAGGTCGCCGCGGAGGTCAAGCGGCGGGGGGGGCGGGTGCGGGTGAACACGGACGGGCTGGCGAACCTCGTCCACGGGCGGAACGTCCTGCCGGAGCTGTCGGGGCTGGTGGACGCCCTCTCCGTCTCCCTGAACGCGCCGGACGCGGAGACGTACGCGCGGATCTGCCCGAACCGGTACGGCGCGGCGTCGTTCCCCGCCCTCCTCGACTTCCTCCGGGAGGCGCCGGAGCACGTCCCGTCGGTGGTCGCCACTGCCGTCGCCCTGCCCGGACTCGACGTCGAGGCCGTCCGCCGGCTGGCGGAGTCGATCCCCGGCGTCTCCTTCCGCCTTCGCCCCTACGACGACGTCGGATAGCCGAGCCCGCCTATCCCGATCGATGCGATCGCTTCGCCTCCGGGCAGGGGGGTCGTTCGCATCCGGCCGCCCGGCTCCCCGGCTCCACCCAGCAAACGTGCACTGCGGTCATCTCCCCGCCCTTCGGCCACGCTTATCGCCAGGCATTCGCCGATCTCCTGAAGAAGGCGGGGGCTCTGCCGGTTCCGCACTTGCGGCCTCCGCTCAGACCCCCCTCCCTCCGGCATCCGCTCCTTGTGCGATCTTCTGGGCGGTCCGGTTCGCCGGCAAGGTCGTCCCGGCAAGGAACTCCCTGACGGGATAAACTCCGCGGGACGAGGCTTCCCCGGGGAGGCCTCCAAGGCGACAGAGGGGGACATTCTTGATCTATTGGGGGATGCAGGGAAAGAGTGTCCCCCGCCAGGAGCGGAATGGCAGTGAGCGGTCGAAGGTCGCGAACGTAGCCGCAGGGAAGGCCCATCCGCGGAGATGGAGACCTTGTCGGCGGTCTTAGCCGGGACCGCGGGGGCTCTTACCCGCGCAGGGTCGCGCGCAGGGTTTCTCCGAAGCGGTCGAGGATGTCGTCGAGGTCCGGCCGCGTCACGGCCTGGGGCAGGAAGAGGTAGACGACGTTCCCCAGGGGGCGCAGGAAGAGCCCGCGGCGCAACCCTTCCCGCCGGACCTCCCGGAACACGCGATCGGTACCCGGCAGCGGCTCCCTCGTCTCCTTGTCGCGCACCAGCTCGAGAGCCGCCACCAGCCCGATGTGACGAACGTCGCCCACGAGCGGAAGCCCCCCGAGGGCCCGCGCCCCCTCCGCGAGCCGGGGGGCGAGGGCCGCCACGCGTTCCACCACCCCTTCCTCCCCGAAGAGGTCCAGGGAGGCCAGCGCCGCCGCGCAGCCGACGGGGTTCGCGGTGTAGGTGTGGCCGTGGAAGAAGGTCTTCCCGCCGTCCGGGTCTCCCAGGAAGGCGTTGTACACCTCCGGGGTGGTCAGGGTCGCCGCCAGCGGCATCGTCCCGGAGGTGAGCCCCTTCGAGAGGCACAGGAAATCGGGGGAGACCCCCGCCTGTTCGCAGGCGAACATCGTCCCCGTGCGCCCGAATCCCGTGGCCACCTCGTCGAGGATCAGGTGGACGCCGTGCCCGCGCGCGAGGCGGGCCGCCCCGGAAAGGTATTCCGGCGGATAGACGATCATCCCCCCCGCTCCCAGCAGCAGCGGCTCGAGGATCACCGCGGCCGCGGCGTCGCCCTCCTCCCGCAGCGCCTCGTCCAGGGCGGCGAGACACGAGACGCCGCACGCGGGGTACTCCTTCCCCTCCGGGCACCGGTAGCAGTA
>JAGGAJ010000105.1 GCA_017889845.1 Deltaproteobacteria bacterium | reverse complement strand
AGCGCCTTGTCGTTGCTCAGCCCGACGGACTGGAAGATGCTCTGGATCCCGTGGGACAGGTGCAGGAACAGGACCACCATGGCGGCGATGTAGACCACGGTGATCGGGGTAACCCGGAAACTGGCGACGACCATCGAGAACACGTCGCCCGGCCTCTCGGCGAGCGCCGCGGGGATGATGTCGGGGGTCACCCGGAGGGTGAACTGCGCCAGGTGGTAGCCGAGGAAGCAGAGCAGCAGCAGCCCCGTCCAGATCATCGTCTCGCTGGCGAAGGTGGCCTTCGCCATCTTCTTCACCGCGTACTTCCCGGGGTTCGCGGCGCTGTTCTCCAGCGTCAGCAGGACGCCGAAGACCATGTGGACGGCGAGCATGGCCGCCATGAAGAGCCGGAAGACCCAGACGAAGGGGCCCAGCCCGTGCAGCTTCGCGGCGTATGCGTTGATGCCGCCGGGCCCGGCGAAGATGGAGGTGTTCCCCAGCAGGTGGACGGCGACGAACAGGAGCATGAACAGCCCCGTCACCGCCATCAGGACCTTCCTTCCTACCGTGTTCGAGAGTAGTCGCATGCGCCCTTCCCTCTTGAGTGGATTTTCTGCAGCCTCGGGATCGTGGAACGTATATGGAATGGCGTAAGAATAGGACGGAAACCGGGGGGATGTCAATGGATACAGTGGACAGTCGGCGGGAATGCGCACACGCACGTGCGGGAGGCGGTCAGGCCCTCTTTCCGCGCATCGCCTGCAGGCGCCGGGCGAGTTTCGGGAAGGGGAGGGTGTTCAGCACGTCCCCGGGTTCGAGCCATCCCCGGCGGGCGATGGAGACGCCGTACTGCATGAAGTCGAGGTTGGCCAGGATGTGGGCGTCCGTGCTGACCGCGAGCGGGATGCCGCGCCGCTTCGCCGCCCGGGCCCAGGCGTCGGAGAGGTCCAGCCGCAGCGGGTAGGCGTTGATCTCCAGCGCCTTGCCGTGCCTGGCTGCCTCCGCGATCACCGCCTCCATGTCCACGGGGTACGCCTCGCGCTCCCCGAGCAGCCTCCCGGTGGGGTGGGCGATTACGCTCACGTACGGGTTCCGGATGGCGGCGACGAGGCGCTTCGTGAGCTGCTCGCCGGGCTGCCGGAACCCCGAGTGGACGGAGGCCACCACGATGTCCAGCTCCGAAAGGAGCGCGTCGGGCAGGTCCAGCGTCCCGTCGCCCCGTATGTCCACCTCGATCCCCTTGAGGACCCGGAACCCCTTCGCTTTCCGGTTCGCCGCGTCGATCTCCGCGATCTGCCCGCGCACCCGCTCCTCGGTGAGCCCGCGCGCCACGCCGAGCCCCTTTGAGTGGTCGGTGATCGCGACGTAATCGTATTTCCGCGCCCTCGCCGCCCCGACCACGGCATCGAGGTCGTGCGCGCCGTCGGACCACTTCGTGTGGACGTGGAGGTCCCCCCGGATGTCCGCAAGGGAGACGAGCCCCGGGAGCTTCCCCTCGATGGCCGCCTCGATCTCCCCCGCGTCCTCCCGCAGTTCGGGGGGCACGAACGGGAGGCCGAGCGCCTTGTAGACGTCCTCCTCCTCCCGTCCCCCGAGCCTCCTGCCGTCCGCCTCGCGGAACACCCCGTACTCGTTGATCTTCAGCCCCCGCCGGGACGCCATCTCCCGGAGGCGCACGTTGTGCTCCTTGCTCCCCGTGAAGTACTGGAGCGCCGCCCCGAAAGAGTCCTCCGCGACCACCCGCAGGTCCACCTGGATCCCGTCCACGGTCAGGATGGACGATTTCGTCGCCCCCCGCTCGAGCACCTCCCGCGTCCCCGGCAGGCCGACGAACGCGTTCGTGATCGCCTCCGGTTTCTTCCCCGCGGCGAGGACGTCGATGTCCCTGACCGTATCCTTCCAGCGCCGGATGCTCCCGGCGAGGGCGAAGCGGGCGCGGGGAACGGCCTCCTGCAGAAGGTCCACGATCCCCCGGGCGATCGGGAGCGCCTTGCCGAGGGGGAACCGTTCCATCCCTTTGCGGAGCTGCCCGATCCCCTTGCGGATATTCTCCTCGGTCTTCGCCTGGATCCCCGGGAGGCCGGCGAGTCTCCCGGAACGGACCAGCGCCTCGAGCTCCTCGAGGCTTTTCACGTTCTTCCGGTCGAAGAGGAGGCGCGCGGTCTTCGGGCCGATCCCCGGCACCCGCAGGATCTCGAGCAGGCCGCGGGGGATCTTCTTCTGGAGTTCCTCGTGGATGTCGATCCTTCCCGTGTCCACGAATTGCCGGATCTTGTGGGCGAGGTCCTTGCCGATCCCCGGGAGGGAGAAAAGCTCCTCTTCGCCCATGGCGGCCACGTCCTTCGGGATCGCCTCCACGTTCATCGCGGCGCGCCGGTAGGCGCGGATCCGGAACGGGTTCTCCCCCGACAACTCGAGGAGGTCGGCGATTTCGTGAAGCACGCTGGCCACCTGGGGATTCTTCATCCCGTCACCCCGTCAACCCGTGATGCCCACGGTTCCATTATTCCGCCGGACCGGGCGCGTGGCAACGAGGGGACCCGCTATTCGTAGTGATTGCTGGTGGGATCCCGGCCGTGGTATATTCCCCGTGCAATCCACAAGCGGGGGGCGCCATGGCGTTCCGGTTGCGGGAAAGGAAGCGAACGCCGCGCGCGGGAAAGCGCGTGCGGCTTTAGGACGCAAGGGGCGGGCCGAATCCGGTCCGCCCTTTTTTTTTATCGGTGGTTTCGGCCGGACCGACGGCACGGGGAAAGGAGGAAGCGGATGGCGGAGCGAACCGGCGGAAAGCTTACCCGCAGGGACTTCCTGAAAGGTACGGCGGGCGTGGCGGGCACGGCGGTCGCGGTCGAGCTCGTCGCGCTGGGGATCGACCCGCGGCCCGTAGAGGCCAAGGCGCTTGCGGTTCCCCTCAAGAAGGGGAAGGAGGTGCCGAGCATCTGTCCCTACTGCGCGGTCGGGTGCGGCCAAATCGTCACGGTGGACCCTGCGGCGGGGAAGATCCTCGACATCCAGGGGAACCCGGACTCCCCGATCAGCGAGGGGACTCTCTGCCCGAAGGGCGCCGCCACCTACCAGCTGGTGGACAATCCGCACCGGTGGACGAAGGTGAAGTACCGCGCCCCCGGGAGCGACCGGTGGGAGGAGAAGCCCCTCTCCTGGGCGATGGACCGGATCGCGGAGCGGGTGAAGGAGACGCGGGATGCGGCCTTCAACGAGTTCCAGGACATGCCGGACGGAAAAGGCGGGACGGCGAAGAAGCGGGTGATGAACACGTACGCCATCGCCTCGCTGGGCGGCGCCACGATGGACAACGAGTGGAACTACATCCACCAGAAGCTGATGCACTCCCTGGGGGTCGTCTTCGTCGAGAACCAGGCGCGGATATGACACTCCTCCACGGTCCCCGGTCTGGGGGTCACTTTCGGCCGCGGCGGGTCCACCACCTTCCCCCGCGACCTCGCGAATTCGGACGCGGTCCTCATCATGGGCTCCAACATGGCGGAGTGCCACCCCGTGGCGTTCCGCTGGCCGCTGAAGGCGAAGACCGAGCACGATGCGGTGCTGATGCACGTCGACCCGCGCTTCACCCGCACCTCGGCGATGTGCGACGTCCACGTCCCCATCCGGGCGGGCACCGATATCGTCTTCCTCGGCGGGATCATCCGCCACGTCCTCGAAAGCGAACGGTGGAACACGGACCCGTTCTTCCGGGAGTACGCCGTCAACTTCACCAACGCGGCGACGCTGGTCTCCCCGGACTATAAGGACACGGAGGACCTGGGCGGGGTCTTCTCGGGGCTGTCGCCGGACGGGAAGAAGTACGACAACGCGAGCTGGGCGTACCAGCGGAACCCGCCGCCGTCGCCCCCGGCGGGGAAACCCGAAACGCTCTCCGACCTGCTGCTGCGAAAGGTTCCGGGACGGCCGAAGACCGATCCGTCGATGAAGAATCCCCGCTGCGTGCTCCAGGTCGTGAAGCGGCACTTCTCCCGGTACACCCCGGAGATGGTGGAGCGCGTGTGCGGCTGCCCGAAGGAGGGGTTCCTTTCGGTCGCCGAAACGCTGCTTGCGAACTCCGGGCGGGAGAAGACGTCGAACATCACGTACGCGGTGGGGTGGACGCAGCACACCGTGGGGGTCCAGATCATCCGGAACGCGGCGATGCTCCAGGCGCTGCTGGGGAACATCGGGCGGCCCGGCGGCGGGGTGCTGGCGCTCCGGGGCCACGCCACGATCCAGGGATCCACCGACATCGCCACCCTCTACCACTCCCTCCCGGGATACCTGAACATGCCGGACGGCCGGAAAGCCCACGACACCCTGAAGGATTTCGTGGTGACGGAAGGGGGCCCGGTGGCCACGAGCTTCTGGGGAAATTACCCGAAGTTCATCGTCTCGTACCTGAAGGCACAGTTCGGGGAGGCCGCCACGGCGGCGAACGACTACGGCTACGACTACCACCCCAGGATCACCGGGGACCACTCCCACATGCCCATGTTCCTCTCCATGGCGGAGGGGAAGATCCAGGGATTCCTCGTGATGGGGCAGAACCCCGCCGTCGGGGGGCAGAACGCGCGGTTCCAGCGTAAGGCGCTCGCGAAGCTTTCGTGGATGGTCGTCCGGGACTTCTTCGAGACGGAGACGGCGGCCTTCTGGCGGAACTCGCCGGAGGTGAAGTCCGGGGAACTGTCCCCGAAGGACATCCGGACGGAGGTCTTCTTCCTCCCCGCCGCCGAGGTTCCGGAGATGGACGGGACCTTCACCAACACCCAACGGCTGGTACAGGCACACGACAAGGCGGTGGACCCGCCGGACGACGCGCGCAGCGACACCTGGTTCACGTACCACCTCGGGAAACGGCTGAAAGCGATGTACAAGGAGTCCGCGAGCCCCCGGGACTGGGCGATCCGGAACGTGACATGGGAGTACGAGCCGGAAAGCCGGGAGGTGGCCGCCTGGCGCGTGAAGGACGAGCCGTCGGCGTACAGGATCCTGAAGGAGATCAACGGGTACACCGTCGCCGACGGGAAGCCGCTGCCCACGTTCGCCCTCCTGAAGGAGGACGGTTCCACGGCGTGCGGCGCGTGGATCTACACCGGCGTCGTCCCGGAGGAGGGGAAGAACCGGGCGGCGTCGCGCAAGGCGGACGCGTGGATCTCGCCCGGGTGGGGGTTCGCCTGGCCGGCGAACCGCCACATCATGTACAACCGCGCCTCGGCGGACGCGGCGGGGCGCCCCTGGTCGGAGCGGAAGAAGCTCGTCTACTGGGATCCCGCGGCGGACAGCGGGACGAAGGACCCCGCGGGGAAGCCGGTCATCGGGAAGTGGGTCGCGCCGTCCGGCGAGGGGATCGACTTCCAGGTGACGAAGCCGCCGATGTTCCGGGGGAAGGACCTCGCCCTGGGGTTCGACTGGCTCTCCGGAAACGACGCCTTCATCATGCGGGCGGACGGGAAGGCGTGGCTCTTCGCGCCGGCAGGGCTGGTGGACGGGCCGCTGCCGACCCACTACGAACCGTACGAGTCCCCCGTGAAGAACCCGGTGTACGCCCAGCAGGTCAACCCCGTGGCCAAGGTATGGAAGGTGGAGGGGAACCCGTACCACAAGACGGCGGACCCGCAGTTCCCCATCGTCCTGTCCACCTACCGGCTCACGGAGCACCACCTGAGCGGGACCATGAGCCGCTGGCTGCCGTGGCTGGCGGAGCTGATGCCCGAGCTGTTCTGCGAGATCTCTCCGGAGCTGGCGGGGGAGAAGGGGATCCGGAACGGGGAGTACGTCACGATCCGCACCGCCCGGGGGGAGGTGCAGGCCCGGGCGCTGGTCACCCGCCGCATGCGCCCCTTCACGGTGGACGGGAAGACGGTCCACCAGGTGGGCCTGCCGTGGCACTGGGGGTGGCAGGGGAGCGCCCACGGGGACGTGGTGAACAACCTCACGCCCATGGTGGGCGACCCCAACGTTTCCATCCACGAGGGGAAGGTGCTCACCTGCGACATCCGGGCGGGGAAGAAGGGAGGTGGGGCGCAGCATGCCTAAGGGAATGTTCGTCGACACCACGATCTGCATCGGCTGCAAGGCATGCCAGGTGGCATGCAAGCAGTGGAACGTTCTCCCCGGGGAGCCGGCCGACTTCCGGACGGACCCCGTGGAGAAGATCCCGGTGGCGGTAAATTTCACCGGGGACTCCTACGACAATACGGCGGATCTCACGGGCACCAACTGGCGGCGCGTGCGGTTCATCGAGCAGTTCCCGGAGAACCGCGCCGGGGGACGGTGGCTGATCTCGAGCGACTCCTGCAAGCATTGCAACGACGCGGGGTGCCTCAACGCCTGCCCGAC
>JAGGAJ010000104.1 GCA_017889845.1 Deltaproteobacteria bacterium | reverse complement strand
GGAGGAGCGGGTGAAGGCGTTCATCTTCGACCGCCCCCTGCCGGAAGGCGCGGCGGAGGAGATCCACCGGCTGCGGACGCGGATGGAGCTGGAGCTGGGCCGGGAGCGGGAGGACCGGCTGAACCTGAAGGTGGGGCGCGGGGGGGTGGTGGACGTGGAGTTCGCCGTCCAATACCTGCAGCTGCTCCACGGGGAGGGGCGGCCGACGGTCCGTTCCCGCGGGACGCTGAAGGCACTCTACGAACTGCAGCGGGCGGGGATCGTCTCGCTTTCGCAGTACCAGGCGCTCGACGAGGGGTACCGGTTCCTCCGGTCGCTGGACGTGCGGCTGCGGCTGGCGCACGACGCCTCGATCGACCGGTTCGACCCCCACGTCCTGGAACCGGAACTGCTGGAACGGTACAGGAAGGAAACGGAACGGATCCGGAAGGTGTACCTGGAGCTGCTGGGGATCTAGCCGATCTCGTCGTCGGGGAAATCGAAGGCCGGAAGGCGCCGGATCCACTCGGCGACCACCGCCTGCACCGGTCCCGCCGGCTTGTCGCCACCCTCCACGGAGAGCATCGCGTTGCGCAACTCGGTCAGCAGGTGGGCGTTGAACCCCCCCACCTCCTCCCAGCTGGCCTCGCGGTCGTCCTTTTTCTCGTAGAAGTGCGCCATTTTCTCCCCTTTATATATGACGGACAGGCGGGGGAAAAGATTCAGTGAAAACCGCAACGGGTTGTTGGGATAAAGACTGTAGCGGCGGAAGGCACCCCTGTCAACAGGAAAGGGTCATCCGGGGGCCGGGGCGGGCAGCTTCATGCGGTTATCGGGGTTCCGGGTCTCCCCGACGGAGGTCACGCGGATCCCGGCGAGATCGACCACGGGGCACTTGTTCTCGCAGATGCCGCAGCCGATGCACAGCTCCGTGTCCACCACCGGGACCTTGACGGGGGCGCCCCCCTTGCCGGGTTGCTCCCGGAAGACGATCGCTTTTTTTGGCGTGGGGCAATGCTCCTCGCAGACGATGCACGGCGTCCCCTGGGCGAAGGGGATGCACCGCCCCGGGTCGACGAAGGCGAGCCCGATCACGGTCTTGTGCTTCTCCCGCACGGCGAGCCTCCGGATGGCGGAGGTCGGGCACACCTGGCCGCACAGGGTGCAGTTGTACTCGCAGTACCCGATCCGCGACACGAGGACGGGGCTCCAGATCCCCTCGATCCCCGCTTCGAACAGGGTGGGCTGCAACCCCCCGGTGATGCACACCTTCATGCATTCGCCGCACCGCACGCACCGGGAGAGGAACTCCTTCTCCCGCTGCGCGCCCGGGGGCCGGACCAGCTCCGGAGCGGGAAGGGCCGCGGCGGGGGTGGTCGAAAGCACCCAGGCGGACGCCGCGCCGAACGACGCCGCGGCGAGCACGGCGCGACGCCCCGCATCCACGCGGTCCTTCGTGCCGCGCGCGACGGCGAACTTCCACTCCAGCGCCCCCTCCGGGCACGCCGCCGTGCAGTTGAAGCACGTGACGCACTCCGAGGGGGACCAGTTCTCCCTCGCGTGGGGATTGGCGCCTCCCGCGCAGGCGTCGCGGCACTTCATGCAGTGGGTGCAACGGTCGTTCATCGACAGCCGCAGCAGCCCCGCCCGGGAGAGCAGGCCGAGGAGCCCCCCGAGGGGGCAGACGAAGCGGCAGAAAAAACGGGTGCGGTACCGGTTGAGCGCAAGGATCCCCGTGAAGAGGAGGAAGAAGAGGAACGCCTGCTGGTACCGCGACGGGTAAAAGGAGAGGAAGTGGGCGCGCAGGAACGTGTGCGCCCCGTCGAAGAGGTCCGACACGGGGCGCGACGGGAGAGCGAATCCCCAGTCGAGGAAGGCGCGAAGCACCGCGTTCACCGCCGGAAGGATGGAAAGGGAAAGGGACCGGATCAGGAAGGAGATCGGGTCCAGCAGCCCCGCGACCTGCAATCCGGACAGGGCGGCCCCCGCGAAGAACAGCAGGGTGAGGACCTTCCACCGGCTCCCCGGCGTTTTCACCCCCCGTTCCGCGACCGCGGGCTTTCCCGCGAAGCTCACGGCGTGGTGCAGCGTCCCGAAGGGGCACACCCACCCGCAGAAGGCGCGCCCGAACAGCACCGTGACCGGCAGGAAGGCGAGCGCAAGGAAGAGGGCCGCCGGGAGCTTGTGCGCGGAGAGGAGCGAGGTTGCGAGCACCAGCAGGTCGGCATCGAGGAATATCTTCACCGGGTAGGCGAGCTCGTCGCGCCCGCCGTAGTCGGTCTTGACCAGCAGCACGAAAAAGAGGAGCAGGAAAGCCGCCTGGGAGAGGCGGCGGGCGGTCTGCTTCGCGTCCGTGTGGATTGCCAAGCGCGTCCCCTACTGGTAGCCGGGACGGGTCTCGTACGGGAGAGGGTCCTCGACACCGGCCTCCGCGAATGCCGAAAGCCGCAGGGCGCACGAGTCGCACTTCCCGCACGCCTTGTCCCCCTCCCGGTAGCACGACCAGGAGCGCTCGAAGGGGACCCCCATCGACTTCCCCATCAGAACGATGTCCTTTTTCATCAGCCGGATGAAGGGCGCCTTCACCTCGATGCCGCTCCCCTCCCTCGTCCCCCGCCGGATCGCCTCGTTCAGCGCCTCGTAAAACTCCGGGCGGCAATCCGGGTACCCGGACGAGTCGGCCTCCACGGCGCCGATGTAGATGTTCCTCGCCCCGATCACCTCCGCCCAGGACACGGCGATGGCCACGAGGTGGGCATTGCGGAAGGGGACGTAGGTGACCGGGACCCCTCGCCTCCGCAGGTCGGCATCCGGCACCCCGATCGCTGCGTCCGTCAGCGCGCTCCCCCCGATCTTCTTCAGGTGGGAGATGTCCACAACGAGCAGCCGGCGGGGCGGCACCTTCATGTGCTCCGCGATGGCGTGGAAGCAGGCGAGCTCCTTCGCTTCGGTCCGCTGGCCGTAGTTGACGTGGAGGAGACAGAGTTCCGACTCCCGGGTGACGAACTCCGCCATCACGAGGCTGTCCATCCCGCCGCTGCACAGGGCGATCCCCAGCGGTTTCGGGAGCGTGGTCATCCCGTCACACCCCCCGCCGGTCGGGGCCCCACACGAGCTTGTGTAGCTGGAGCTGGAACCGCGCGTCCAGGCCGTCCCCCACCATCCACCCGGCGAGCCGTTCCGGCGCGAGGAGGCCGAAGGCGGGTGAGAGCAGGACCGTCCAGCGATGCTCCCGGCGGTACCTTCCCACCACCTCCTTCGCGTACCGGTAGTCGTCCATGGAGGAGATGACGAACTTCACCTCGTCCCGCCCGGCGAGGTGGCGGAAGTTGTCCCACAGCATCTTCCCCTCCTCGCCAGATCCGGGGCACTTGACGTCCATGATCTTCACGGCGCGGGGGTCGAGCCGGTCGAGCGGGACCGTCCCGTTCGTCTCGACGAGCACTTCCTGGCCGTGGTCGAGCAGGGTCGAAACGAGGGCGGGCGCCTCTTCCTGGAGCAGCGGTTCCCCGCCGGTTATGCACGTCCGGGTCAGCCCGAAAGCGGTCACCCGGGTGACGACCTCCGGAAGCGGAAACTCCTCCCCGGAGTCGTACGCGTAGGTGGTGTCGCAATACCGGCAGCGGAGGTTGCACCCCGTCAGGCGGACGAAGGCGAACGGGTACCCGGAAAACGAGGTCTCCCCCTGGACGCTGGCGAAGATCTCGGTGACCTTCAGCATCCCGCTATTTTACCACGATGGTTTCGGGGCTCCCGCGGGGGCTATCTCACCACGTCGAGCCAGTGCTGGAAGAGGGCGTTCTTCCCGCGGACGATGTCGAAAAAGGCGGCCTGGATACGCTTCGTGACGGGCCCCGGCTTCCCGGGCCCGACCTTCCGGTCGTCGACCTCGCGCACCGGGGTGATCTCGGCGGCCGTGCCGGTGAAGAACATCTCGTCCGCGATGTACATCTCGTCGCGGGTGAAGCGGGCCTCCTTGACCGGGATGTCCATCTTCTGGGCGATGGTGATCACCGAGTCCCGCGTGATCCCGGGGAGGACCGACGTGAGGGGGGTGGTTTGCAGCATCCCGTTGCGGACGATGAAGATGTTCTCCCCGGATCCTTCCGCCACGTACCCCTCCGTGTCGAGGAGGACCGCCTCGTCGTACCCCGACTTGACGACCTCCCACTTCGCCAGGACCGAGTTGACGTAGTTGCCGATCACCTTCCCCTTCGTCATCGCCGCGTTGACGTGGTGGCGATTGAAGGAGGAGACCTTCGCGCGGATCCCCTTCTTCAACCCTTCCTCCCCGAGGTAGGCGCCCCACGGCCAGGTGGCGACCGCCACGCGCACCGGATTGGTGCGGACGTGCAGCCCCATCTCCCCCTCCCCCAGGAAGGCGATCGGGCGGATGTACCCCTCCGGCTGCTCGTTTGCCAGGAGGGTCTTCCGGATCGCCGCGCAGATCTCCTCCCGGGTGAATGGGATCTCCATCAGGACGATGTGCGCGGAGTCGAAGAACCGGTCGACGTGCTCCTTCAGCCGGAAGATCGCGGCCTTGCCGTCCTCCGTCGTGTAGCAGCGGATTCCCTCGAAGACGCCGACGCCGTAATGCAGCGTGTGGGTGAGGACGTGGACCTGCGCCTCGTCCCAGTTCACGAGCTTGCCGTCCATCCAGATCTTCTTCGTCTTCTGGACCACGCGCCCCCTCCCGCCCGGATGTGATGTGCTATTCTTGCAACAGCCGGATACCGTGTCAAATCGCCGGTGTCCGCCTTCCGGGCGCGCCCGCTCCCGGGGAAAGGATGCAATTGCCTTGCCGGCACCCCCCACCGCCCCCGCGGGGACAGCGGAGAACCGGCGGATCCGTCTACGGACCGCGCGCTTCTCCCTCGGGAGCGCCGTCACCCTCTGCCTCCTGAAGCTGGTCGTCGGGATCGTTTCCGGCTCCCTGGGGGTCCTTGCCTCCGCGCTGGACAACGTGGCCGACATCTTCATGTCCACCGTGAACTTCCTGTCGATCCGGAAGGCGATGGATCCGGCGGACGAGGGCCACCCGTACGGCCACGGGAAGGTGGAGACGATGGCCACCCTCGTCCAGGGAGGAGTGATCGCCCTCACCGGCGCGGGGGTCGCCTGGGAGGCGGTGCGCCGCCTGCGGGAGGGGAGGGCGCCGGAGGGGATCGGCCTCGACGTCGGCATCCTCGTGATGGCCTTCTCCGTCGCCGCGTCGTGGTTCGTCTCCGACCGGATCCGGAAGGCCGGGGAGGCGACCGGCTCTTCCGCGCTTTCGGCGGACGCTCTCCATTTCCGGACGGACGTATGGTCGGGAACCGGCATCCTCTTCTCCCTCCTCCTGTACCGCATCACCGGGTGGAAGTGGCTGGATCCCGGCGTCGCCCTCGCGGTGGGGGTCTACATCTTCGTCGCCGCCCTGCCCATCCTCAGCGCGGCGGTGCAGGACCTGCTGGACCGCGGGCTCCCCCGGGAGACGGTGGAGACGATCGTGCGGATCATCGAGGAGCACCGGCCGATGGTAGTGGAATGGCACGACCTGCGGACCCGGCGATCCGGCTCGGAGAAGCACGTGGATTTCCACGTGGTGGTGTGCCGGGAGCACTCGCTGGAGGACGCCCATCGGGTGGCGGACCACCTGGAGCACGAGATCCGCGAAGCGCTGGGCCACGCCCACGTGGTGACGCACATCGATCCGTGCGAGGTGGAGTGCCCCGGCGTGCACGAGTGCACCCGGGTGAAGGGGATGATCCGTACGCTTTCGAGCCCCGAGCGGGACGGCAGGGGCGTCCCGGAAGCGAAGGGGCAGGAGCCCGTCAACTGAAAGGAGGTGGCGCGTGAACGGTGCGTTGGTCGTGCTCGTCCTGCTGCTCGCCGTGGTTGCGGCCTTCGGCCTGCAGAACCCCGGCGAGTACACCGTGCGGTTCCTGCACCTGTCCTGGGTCACATCGATGCTGGGAGTGATCGTGGCGGCGTTCGCGGCCGGGGTGCTGGGGGGCTGGATCACCGGGGTCCCGGGGTACTTCCGGAGGCGGTCCGAGGCGTCCGCGGCGAAAAAGCGGATCCAGGAGCTGGAGATCGAGGTGGCCGCCCTCAAGGCGAAATCCGCCCCCCCGGCGGGTCCCGCGGCGGAGGGGAAGGCGTGAGCGGAGATCATCCCGTGTCGGACACCGAGAAGAAGCTGCTCCTGAGCCTTCTCTCCTTCTACCGGGAGATCGGCCCCGGGGCGACGCCGGGGCTGAAAGGGCTGGACGAGGAGGCGGGCCTCGCGCCGTGGGAGCTTTCCGAGGCGGTGAAGTCGCTCCGCGCCAGGGGGCTCATCGAATACTGGGAGCTGCAGCCGGCGGTGCGGCTGACTCCCGACGGGTTGCGGCTGGTCCTTCGGCTGTCGGGAGAAGGGGGCGCCTGATGGGGGTGCGGCCCCGGCCGGCGCCCAACCTCCCCGAGCGCCTGC
>JAGGAJ010000103.1 GCA_017889845.1 Deltaproteobacteria bacterium | reverse complement strand
CAGTTCGCCAAGGAACAAGGCGATGAGACCACGGTCTGGACGGTACTGCGCAAGGCCCCGCCGCTTCCGTTTCTTCCGCCGGATGTGCACGGCACCGAGATCATCGCGTTTGCGCTCTTCCATGCCGGCGACCCGGAAGTCGGGCGAAAGGCGATCGAGCCGGTACGGCATTTCGGAAAGGCACTGGGGGAATTCATCGGTGTACAGCCATATCGGTCATGGCAGCAGGCCTTCGACCCATTATTGACGCCGGGCGCGCGCAACTATTGGAAGTCGCACAATTTCACGGACCTGAGCGACGAAGCCATCGCGGTGGTCGTCAAGTACGCGCGCAACCTCCCGTCGCCACACTGCGAAATCTTTTTCGGTCAGGTAGGTGGAGCCGCGATGCGGCCTCCCGCCGATTCCTCGGCATACCCCCATCGCAACACAATGTATGTGTGCAACGTCCACGGTCGCTGGGATACACCGGCGGAAGACAGGAAAGGCATCGAGTGGGCGCGGGGTTTCTTCCGTGACACGGCACCGTACGCCACGGGCGGGGTGTACGTCAATTTCCTTACCGACGACGAGGCAGACCGGGTCAAGGCGGCCTATGGTCCGAACTACCATAGGCTGACGGAGATCAAGAAAAAATACGATCCGCAGAATCTGTTCCGGATCAATCAGAATATCCGTCCTGATATTCGTCCTGCGGCATAAGGAGGTCTGGACGCAACGGTGCCTTGATATACAAACTGACCTGCCCCCCTCGGATCGGCTCAAAGTACGCGAATGGTATTCAGGCCGATTCGAGATGGGGGGAGGTTCGACGGGAAAATTCCGCCGACAGATGGAATGCTCCGTTCACACCATGGCCAATAAAACCACAAGGGGTCGCCGGTTTTCCCGGCAGCCCCCGAAGTACGGCGTAGAGTTCCTCAGGCCGCCCTTGTCATTCCTTTGACCTCCTCCACGCCGGCCGCGACCGGAGTTCCGGGACGCTTTGCCAGCATCAGGCTACCCAACGCCATGATGCAGATTCCCGATCCGACGTAGAACGCGTTGGTGTAATTCCCGAAGATATCGAACAGCCGTCCCGCGATGATCGGACCGATGACCCCGGCTACCCCCCACGCCGAGAAGACCAGTCCATAGTTCACGCCGAGGTTCTTCGTGCCGAAAAAGTCACCCGTCGTGGACGCGTATACAGAAAGCTGCGTCCCGTAGCAGTAATAGACGACGAACACCATCCCGTACAACATCGCCGTTCCGCTGATGTGCGGAAGGGCCAGGAACGCGAGGATGGATGCACCCACCATCAGGCGCAGCGTCTGGAGCCGCCCGATGGTATCCGACAACCATCCGGAGAAGATCCGTCCGGAAGCGTTCCCCACGGCTCCCACCGCAATCGCCAGATTGGCCGCGACATCCACGATATTCAATTGCTGCCTGCCGAAAGGCACCAACTGGCTGATCAGCATGAGCCCCGCACCGGTCCCGAGGGCGTACGCGATCCACATGAAATAGAAGGCGGAAGTCTTGACCACCTCGCCCGGGGCGTACTCGTGCCTCGACGCCGTGACTCTCGCAGAAGCCTCCGCCGGCACCCATCCCGGCGGCTTCCACCCCACCGGTGGATTCCGGAGGATGAACGCCCCGATCATCGTCGCGACGAAATACCCCAGCCCGAGGTACAGGAACGTGTCCCGCCATCCGAAGGCGGTGAGCATGGGTTTCCCGATGAAGGAGATGATGAAGGACCCGCCGCCGTACCCGGCCACTGCCAGACCCACCGCTAGCCCCCGCCGGTCTGGAAACCACTTGGAAAGGACCGGGATCGGCGTTGCGTACCCGAACCCACTCCCTATCCCAAGGATGACTCCCATCGTCATGTAAAGGAAGGTCAGGTTCTTCGTATAGGTCGCCAGAATCCACCCGAGGCTGAACAGGACCGACCCTGCAACGGAAACCCAGAAGGGCCCTTTCCTGTCCTGCAGCCGCCCGGCAACAATGAAGCTCAATCCAAAAACGAACACCGCGATGGTGAAAACCCAGGAAGTTTGCGTGCGAGACCAACCGAATTCCTTTTCCAGGGGCAGCACGAAGATGCTCCACGCGTACAGAGCCCCCAGCGGCAGGTTCATCATCAGAGCGCCGGCAACCCGCCACCACCGGTTAACCATCACTTTCCCCGAACCCGTTTCCATGACGGCTCCTCCCTTACTCGTCTTCCTGCCTGGCTATCCGTTGTTCCTCCTCTGCGCCACCTGTCTAAATTATTGGGCAGAGGGCGCAAGCTGTTCTGTGAAACCTTTCACAATCATCCGGGCAGTGTTGAGCCAGCAGAGAATCACACGGCATGTGAAACCTTTCACGGCGTGCAGTTCCATCGCGCGGTAGATTGCAGTCAGAAAGGAAGGAGGTGAGTACAATGGAAGGAATCATCCTGGATTTCGAGGCGCTCGTTTCCCCGTGGGCTATCGTCGGGGGAGTGTCCCTGCTGGCCGTGGGCGTTGCGCTGATGCTGCTCGGCCACGCATCGGACGAGGAGAAGGCCGGCCGCCGGCTGTACTGGGCGGAGTGGCCGGTCCCCGGCACCGAGGAGACCTCTTTCGAGGAAGAGAAACTCCGGCTCGCGGCCTGAAGAAGAACCACGAAACCGGCCGGGTTGACGGGCGTTGCCCTCATCCCCGGCCGGCAGGTTTTTCGCTCCTTCTCTCCCGGCGCTCTCCGCTTCTGCAAATGCGGTAAATTGTTCTTATGGGGCTATCGGTCGTCACGGAAACGGATCTGTTCCGCGGGATCGCGCAGGCGGACCTGGAGCGGGTCGCGCACCTCTTTAGCGAGCGGAAGTACCGGAAGGGGGCCACGATCTTCGAGAGGGGGGATGCCGGGGACTCCCTTTATATCGTGAAGGAGGGGCTGGTGAAGCTCGCCTCCCACTCCGGGCGGGGAACGGAAACGATCCTTCACCTCCTTCCGCCGGGAGCGATTTTCGGTGAAATCCTTCTCTCCGAGGAGAGGAGAGCGTTCACCGCCCTGGCCGAAACGGACGCCCAGGTTGCGGTCTTGTCGAAACAGAGCCTGGTCCAGCTGCTGTTGACCATCCCGGCATTCTCCCTGAACTTCATCCGGCTCCTTTCGCAGCGGCTGGCGAAGGTGGAGAGGGAATACGCCGGGTTTGGCCACACCTGGTCGTATCACCGCCTCGCGAAGTTGCTCCTGAAATTGGGGGCGGAACACGGGGTGACGACCCCGAAGGGCATCGTGTTGACCCTCCGCCTGACGCACGAGGAGCTTGCGAACCTGATCGGGACCACGCGGGAAACAGTATCCACGCAGATGAGCCGTTTCCGGCGCATGGGTCTGATCCGGCGGGAAGGGAAGGCCTTCCTGCTGAACGTTTCGCGGCTTGAGAAGTTGACCCGGGAGGAGGAACCTCCGGAGTAGGCCACCGGAGACGTTCCGGCGATGGATCAGTGGCCTGCCCCACTCTTCATCCCCCTTTACGAGTATTGAAGCGGGAGAGGTTTCAGGGGATCAGGTCACTACCCACCTGCCTCGATGTGATTTTCCGGAAGCGTGAGTACGCGCTTCCGGATCAGCGCACGGATCGCTTCCTCCGGGGTCTGCCGGGCGTGTAACGGTGGGTCCCCTACCCCCGGATGCACCTCCTCGAAGGACGGGCGCTCCTTCCGGTAGAGAACTCCCACCGGGATTCTCTCCTCCCATTCCAGCGACAGGGCGAAAGCCCGCTGCCGGTCCGACGGATCGTACTCCGGCGGAACGCGGTACGCCATCCTCCCGTACCACTGGTACGTGTTCTTCTTGTTGAAGGTGACGCAAGGCTGGAGGATGTCCACGAGGGCGAATCCCTTGTGGGCGATCGCCTCGTACATCAACTCCGCCGTGTGTTCCACGTCCGAAGCCAGCGCCCGCGCCACGAATCCGCACCCGAGCGCGATCGCCACGGCGAGGGGCGGGAAGGGGCCGGAGATCACCCCCGACCGTTGCAGCGAACCGGTCCATCCGGGATCGCTCGTTGGCGACGGCTGCCCCTTGGTGAGGCCGTATACCTGGTTGTCGTGGACGAAGACGGCGATGTCCGGGTTGCGCCGGATGTTGTGGATGAAGTGGTTCCCCCCCTCGCCGTAGATATCGCCGTCCCCGCTGGTCACCACCACCTCCAGGGATGGGTTCGCCATCTTGATCGCCAGCGCCGCGGGAAGAGCGCGCCCGTGGAGGCCATTGAAGCCGTTCACGTCCACGTAGTGGGGCAGTTTCGCCGCCTGTCCGATCCCCGAGACCAGAACGATCTCGTGTTTCTCCTTCCCTGTGCGCTCGAGAGCCTTCTTCACCGCGGTGAGGATCTGGAAGTTCCCGCACCCGGGGCACCAGGCGTTCTCTACCGCCGTGTCGAACGGGCCGCCCATACCTTCTCCTTGACCTCCCGGGCAACTTCTTCGGGCGCAAACGGAAGCCCGTCGCAACGCGACACCGTCCCGAAGACCTCTCGACCCGTCTCCCTCCGGATCAGCCGCGCCAGTTGACCGCGCCGGTTGTTCTCCACCGTCAGCGTCGTCCCGTATCGGGAGAGGATCCCCTCCGCCGCCCCGCACGGGAAGGGCCAGACCTGCCGCAGGTGCACTGCGGCGACGGACACTCCCTCGCGGGCGAGGATCTCCCGCGCCTCGGCGATCACGCCCTTCGTCGAGCCGAATCCGACGAGCACTGCCTCGCCGTCCGGTGGCCCTGCAAGCAGCGGCGGCAGCGTCTCGGCCGCGAGGGCCTCCTCTTTTCGCGCCCGCTTCGCCACCATGCGGATGCGGATGCCATGGTCTTCCGTCAGGTGGCCATCCT
Organism: Deltaproteobacteria bacterium; assembly: GCA_017889845.1. Lineage (GTDB taxonomy): Bacteria > Desulfobacterota > Deferrimicrobia > Deferrimicrobiales > Deferrimicrobiaceae > JAGGAJ01. The sequence goes on along the minus strand of JAGGAJ010000103.1, from coordinate 1,622 downwards.
CGCCGTGTTCGTCGCTGTCGGCCACGACGGTGATCCCCGGCTCCCCGGGAACCGCCATCGGGGATACGCCGCTCGCAGTGACGGCGTACCGGAGATACCTGCCCTCCGGGTTTCGCGGCACATCGTCTCCGTGGACGATCCGTCGACGAACCGGGGGCACCGTGAGTGCCTCCGGGTCGAGGTCCACGGCCGTGTCCGCGAGGTACTGGTCGGTAAGGATGATGCATGGCGCCTGGTGTGTTTCCGCCATTTCCATGGCGTGGTGTGCGAGGGTGTACGCCTCCTCCACCGAACCGGGGGCGAGGACCATGCGCGGAAATTCACCGTGCCCGGCGGAGAGGACGAACTCCAGTTCTTCCTGTCCGGTCCGTGTCGGCATCCCCGTGGCGGGGCCGGGACGCATCCCCAATGCGATCACCACCGGTGTCTCCATCATTCCCGCAAGGGAAAGAGCCTCCACCATCAAGGCGAAACCGCCGCCGGAAGTGGCCACCATCGAGCGGGCTCCCGCGTAGGATGCGCCGATCGCCATGTTGAGGGCCGCGATCTCGTCCTCCGCCTGTTCGAAGATCAACCCGAGCGGGGGGCCGTCGGAGGAGAGTCCGAGCAGGATGCTGCTCCCTGGGGTCATCGGGTACCCCGCGGCGAACTTGCACCCGCCGGCCACCGCGCCAAGGGCGAGGGCTTCGTTTCCCGCGAGGATCACCCGGGGGCGAAATGGCGCCATGGGAAGCCTGAAAGTCCCGGTGATGTGCCCCGAAGCCCATTCAGACCCCAGACGCACCGCCTTCCGGTTCTTCTCGAGAAAATCCCCGCGGAACTCGATCGCAAGGAGCCTGTCCAGCATGTCCTGAGATACACCGAGGGCGTGAGCCACGATTCCCGCCCCCACCATGTTCCCGAGGATCGGGCTTCCGGCGGATATGGCAAGCTCCTTCAGGGGTGCAACCGTGACCATTCCCGTCTCCCCCGGGATCGGGGTATCGGACAAGGCGAGTCCCTTGGGATGGAGCCCCGGCAGGAAGTGGGAGAGGTGTCCCGGATCGAGGGCGAGCAGAATGTCCGCTTCCGCCCGACCTGAACGGGCGGGGACATCCATGATCCGGACGGAGCAGGAGTTCCTCCCGCCCCGGATGCGGCTCATGTAATCCTGGGCGGAGTGGAAGTGGTGCCCCGCGGCCACGGCCATGCGTGAGATGAACGCCCCCGCAGTGTGAACTCCCTGTCCGGCGCCGCCCGTAATGCGGATATTGATGTCGATGCCCATTCAACCGCCTCTGTTTTTATGATGAATGCGGTGAGAGTACGGTTCCGGACAACGGGAAGAGCTGTTGGAATCATCGCCCGTGGGGAGGAGACGGATCCCCAGCGGACCAATCCGGATGGGCTCGGAGGTTTTATCGGACGACGGCAGATGGATTCTGAAACGCATTCAACCTCCGTAACTGTGGAGCCCCGACAGCACCAGGTTGACGCCCAAGTAACAAAAAACGGTCGTTGCGAACCCGGTGATCGATAGAATCGCCGCACGCTTACCGTACCATCCCCGGGTAACACGGGCGTGGAGGAAGGCGGCGTACACCAACCACACGATGAGGGACCACGTCTCTTTTGGGTCCCAG
>JAGGAJ010000001.1 GCA_017889845.1 Deltaproteobacteria bacterium | reverse complement strand
CCCGGTGGCGATGGAGAAGGAGCTGCGGTTCGCGATCCGCGAGGGCGGCCGCACCGTGGGCGCCGGAGTCGTCGCGGAAATCACCGAGTAGGGAACAGGGACCCGAAGGGGGGGCATCGACGTGGCGATTGAGCACCAGAAGATCCGGATCCGGCTGAAGGCCTTCGACTACAAGCTTCTGGACAAGGCGACCGGAGAGATCGTCGAAAAGGCGCGTCAGACCGGGGCGAAGGTCGCGGGACCGATCCCCCTCCCGACCCAGATCGAGCGGTTCACGGTCAACCGCTCCCCGCACGTGGACAAGAAGAGCAGGGAGCAGTTCGAAATCCGGACGCACAAGCGGCTGCTGGACATCCACGAACCGCCCGGAGCGACGATCGACGCGCTGATGAAGCTCGACCTGCCGGCGGGAGTGGAAGTCGAGATCAAGCTGTAACCGGTACGACGACAACGACCGAGAACGGAAGCGGGTGCGAGACATGACGACCGGAATATTGGGGAAAAAGCTGGGCATGACCCAGGTGTTCGACACGGAAGGGAAGGTCATCCCGGTGACCGTGATCGAGGCGGGGCCGTGCACCGTGATCCAGCGGAAGACGGCCCAGCGGGACGGGTACGAGGCCGTCCAGATCGGCTTCGGGGCGGCCAGGGCCCACAAGGTCGGCAAGCCCATGCTGGGGCACTTCCAGAAGGCCGGGAAGGGGACGTTCCGTGCCCTCCAGGAGATCCGTCTCGAGGGGAGCGACCCCCTCGACGTGGGCGCCGAGATCAAGGTCGACATCTTCAAGGAAGGCGACGTGGTCGACGTGATGGGGCACACCAAGGGGCGGGGGTTCGCGGGTGTCGTGAAGCGCTGGAACTTCAAAGGCGGGCGCGCCACCCACGGTTCCATGTTCCACCGCGCCCCGGGGTCGATCGGCGCCTCGGCCTGGCCGTCCCGGGTCATCAAGAACATCAAGATGGCGGGCCACTACGGGAGCGAGCGGGTTACGATCCTCAACCTCCGGGTCGTCGGCGTGCAGCTCGAGAAGAATCTCCTGCTCGTCCGGGGAGCCGTCCCGGGCGCGAAGAACAGCCTGGTCTTCGTCCGCCGGGCCGTCAAGAAGGGTGTCTAAGGAGCGCGAGATGGCTACCGTGGAGATCGTGGACAGGGAACGGAAGGCGGCGGGGACGGCGGAACTGCCGGACGCCGTCTTCGGGACCGAGGTGAAGGGCCACTTGCTGCACCGCGTCGTGGTCGCCCAGCTGGCGGGGCGCCGCGCCGGGACCCACCAGACGAAGACCCGCAGCGACGTCTCCGGGGGAGGAAAGAAGCCGTTCCGCCAGAAGGGTACGGGCCGCGCCCGGATGGGGACGACGCGCTCCCCGCTCCTCCGCGGTGGAGGGACCGTGTTCGGCCCCCACCCCCGCGCGTACGACGTGAAGGTGAACCGGAAGGAGACACGCGCGGCGCTCTGCAGCGCGCTGAGCGCGAAGGCGAAGGGGAACAAGCTGATCCTCGTCGAGGACCTCTCCCTCCCCGCCCCGAAGACCCGGGATTTCCTCAAGGTCGCCGCCGCCCTCGGGCTGACCGACGCGCTGCTCGTCTTCGACGGGGCTCCAGAGAACCTGGAACTCGGCGTGCGGAACCTCAAGGCCTTCAAGACGATTCCGGTCTCGGCCATCAACGTCTACGACGTCCTCTCTTACGACCAGCTGGTGCTGACCCGCGCGGCGCTGGAGAAGATCAGCGAGGTGCTGGGGAAATGAACCTCTCCGACGTCATCAAGCGGCCGCTGATCACCGAGAAGGCGACGCTCATGAAGGGAACGTCCAACGCCGTGCTGTTTGCCGTCGACACCCGCGCCAACAAGAAAGAGGTCCGGGAAGCGGTGGAGAAGATGTTCAAGGTGAAGGTCGTCGACGTCCGGACGATGATCGTGGCAGGGAAGGTGAAGCGCCGCGGCCGCACGGTGGGTCTCCGCCCCGGCTGGAAGAAGGCCGTGGTCACACTGAAGGAAGGCGACAAGATCGAGTTCTTCGAGGGCGTCTGACGGGGCGCCCCCGCCGAAGGAGAGACGAAGATGGCTATCCGCAAATACAAGCCGACATCCCCCGGGCGGCGGGGCATGACGGTCCTCACCACGGAGGACCTGACCCCAAAGAAACCCGAGCGGGCGCTCACCGAAAGCCTGAAGGGGAGCGGGGGCCGGAACAACCTCGGGGAGACCACCGTCTGGCACCGCGGGGGAGGGCACAAGCGCAGGTACCGGATCATCGATTTCAAGCGGAACAAGGTGGACATCCCGGCGACGGTGGCGGCAATCGAGTACGACCCGAACCGGTCCGCCCGGATCGCGCTGCTCCACTACGCGGACGGCGAGAAACGGTACATCCTGTGCCCGGTGGGCCTGTCGGTCGGAGACACGGTCGTCACCGGCGCCGGGGCGGACATCAAGCCGGGGAACGCCCTCCCGATCCGGAACATCCCGGTGGGCACCCTGGTGCACAACGTCGAGCTCAAGGTCGGCAAGGGCGGGCAGATCGCCCGGTCCGCAGGCACGGTCGTGCAGATCCTCGCCAAGGAGGGGCAGTACGCCCACCTGCGGCTTGCCTCCGGCGAAGTGCGGCTCGTGTTCATGGAATGCATGGCGACCGTGGGCCAGGTCGGGAACCTCGACCACGAGAAGGTTTCCCTGGGCAAGGCCGGCCGCAGCCGCTGGATGGGAATCCGCCCGACCGTCCGCGGCGTGGCGATGAATCCCGTCGACCACCCGCTGGGAGGCGGCGAGGGGCGCTCCTCCGGAGGCCGACACCCCTGCACTCCCTGGGGGAAGCCCACGAAGGGGTATAAGACGCGCAAGAACCCCGCGACGGACCGCTACATCGTCAAGCGGCGCGGGAAATAACGGAAAGAAGAGGCAACGGACGTGGCGCGATCCATCAAGAAGGGACCGTACGTGGAGGAAGGTCTGGCACGGAAGCTGCGCAGGGCCGTGGAGACCGGGGACAAGAAAGTCATCAAGACCTGGTCCCGGCGGTCCACCATCACGCCCGAGATGGTGGGGCACACCTTCGCCGTCCACAACGGCCGGAAGTTCATGCCCGTCTTCGTCACGGAAAACATGGTGGGGCACAAGCTCGGCGAGTTCTCCCCGACGCGGACGTTCCACGGCCACTCGGGCGACCGCAAGGCCAAGGTGAAGAAGTAAGGGCGGGGAGGAAGGAGAGCGAAGGCGATGGAAGCGACCGCGACAGCCAAGTTCATGCGCGTCTCCCCGAGGAAGGCGCGCCTCGTGGTGGACCTGATCCGCGGGAAGAAGATCGCCGAGGCCCGGACGATCCTCTCCCTGGCGAAGAAGGCGTCCGCCGCGACGGTGAAGAAGGTCCTCGACTCGGCAGTGGCGAACGCCGGGCAGACCGGCGTCATCGACACGGACATGTTGTACGTCAAGAGCGCCTACGTGAACGTGGGCACCTCGCAGAAACGGTTCCGTCCCGCGCCGATGGGCCGGGCGCACAAATACCGGCGGCGCACCAGCCACATCACGATCATCGTCGACGAGGCGTAAAATGGCCCGATTCGAAAATATGCTGGCACCCCATCCTGTTTTCGAACCGGATCATTTTACGCCTTGGCATATCAGATAGCGGAACAGGGAGGCGGGTTTTGGGACAGAAGACACATCCGTACGGCTTCCGGCTGGGGATCATCAAGAGCTGGCGTTCCCGCTGGTACTCCGAGAAGGACTATGCCGCCCAGCTCCAGGAGGACCTCCGGATCCGGTCGTACGTGAAGGGCCGGCTGAGCCACGCGGGGGTCTCCTCCATCGAGATCGAGCGCCGCTCGAACCGCGTCAACATCCTCATCTCCACCGCACGCCCGGGGATCGTCATCGGGAAGAAGGGCGCCGAGATCGAGAACCTGAAGAAGGACATCCAGAAGCTCACGACGCGGGACGTCTCGATCAACATCCTGGAGATCCGGCGGCCGGAAACGGACGCGCAGCTGACGGCGGAGAACGTGGCGATGCAGCTGGAGCGGCGAGTGGCATTCCGGCGGGCGATGAAGAAGACCGTTCTCTCCTCGATGAAGCTGGGGGCGAAGGGGATCAAGATCCAGGTTGCCGGGCGCCTCGGCGGGGCGGAGATGTCCCGGACGGAGTGGTACCGCGAGGGCCGCGTCCCCCTTCACACCCTGCGGGCGGACATCGACTACGGATTCGCACAGGCGCGCACCACCTACGGGATCATCGGCGTGAAGGTGTGGATCTACAAGGGCGAGGTGCTGCCGTCGGCGCCTTCGACCCCGGCCATCAACGAATAGGAGATCGGCAACGATGCTCGCCCCCAAGAGGGTCAAGTTCCGCAAGATGATGAAGGGCCGCCGCCGCGGGAAGGCGCAGGCAGGGAACACGCTGAACTTCGGGGATTTCGGCGTGAAGGCGGCCACCGCGGGGTGGATCACCTCCCGCCAGATCGAGGCCGCGCGCGTCGCAATGACGCGGTTCGTGAAGAGGGGCGGGAAGATCTGGATCCGGATCTTTCCCGACAAGCCGATCACCAAGAAGCCGGCCGAAACCCGCATGGGGAAGGGAAAGGGAGCGCCCGAGGAATGGGTCTGCGTGGTGCTTCCCGGTCGCGTGATCTACGAGATCGAGGGAGTCGACGAGGCCACGGCGCGGGAGGCGTTCCGGCTGGCGGGCCACAAGCTCCCGATCCAGACGAAATTCCTTTCGAGAGAGGCATAGGGGCCATGAAAAGGAAGGAAGCCCGGGACCTGGCGGCGGAAGAGCTCCGGCAGAAGGAGCGGGAGCTCCGGGACGAGATCTTCCGGCTGAAGATGAAGCGCAGCGCCTCCGCGCTGGAGAACAAGATGCTGATCCGCAACCGGCGCCGGGACCTGGCCCGGGTGATCACGTTCCTGCGGGCGAAGTCGGAAGGAAAGGCGAACTGACATGACGGCGGGGAATGCCATGGAGAGCGACCGGGGAGCCCGGAAGCACAAGGTCGGGACGGTGGTCAGCGACAAGATGGACAAGACGGTGGTGGTCCGCGTGGAACGGCTGGTCGCGCACCCCGTCTACAAGAAGTACGTCAAGCGCCGCTCCACCTACAAGGCGCACGACGAGAAGAACGAGTACCAGGTCGGCGATCGCGTGGAGATCATCGAGACCCGGCCCCTGAGCAAGGAAAAGCGGTGGCGCGTCTCCCGGCTGATCGAGCGGCCCGCGGTACGGTAAGGTAGCCGGCAAATCCCCGTCGTGGAGCGAAGGCCATGATCCAGATGCAAACCATGCTCGACGCCGCCGACAACTCCGGCGCGAAGCGTCTCTGCTGCATCAAGGTGCTGGGCGGCAGCCGGCGACGGTATGCCACCGTGGGCGACATCATCGTCGTGAGCGTGAAGGAGGCGATCCCCCACGGGAAGGTGAAGAAGGGGGACGTCTACAAGGCGGTGGTCGTCCGGACCGTGAAGGAGGTCGGGCGGGCGGACGGCAGCTACCTCCGTTTCGACCAGAACTCCGCCGTCCTCATCAATCCGCAGGGCGAGCCCGTCGGGACCCGCATATTCGGGCCCGTCGCCCGCGAGCTGCGCGCCAGGAAGTTCATGAAGATCATCTCCCTGGCGCCGGAAGTCCTGTGAGCCGGGGGGGCGACATGGAAACCGCGAAGGTGCACATCCGGAAGAACGACATCGTCAAGGTGATCACCGGCCGGGAGAAGGGAAAAGTCGGGCGGGTCCTCAAGGTCGACCGGACGAACGGGCGGATCTTCGTCGAGAAACTCAACCTGGTGAAGCGGCACATAAAGCCCGGGAAGGCCCACCCCCAGGGCGGTATCGTGGAGAAGGAGGCGCCCCTGGCGTTCTCCAACGTCCTGGTGATGTGCGACAAGTGCAACAAGCCGACCCGGATCGGGATGCAGCTGGATCCCGGGGGAAAGCGCTCCCGCGTGTGCAAGCGGTGCGGCGACGTCCTCGAGGCCAAGAAGAGGTAACAGGAACCTACCGCCCGCGGGCGGACCTGGGAGACCGGAAATGCCGAGACTGCAGGACCACTACAAGGCCGAGGTCGTTCCGAAGCTGAAGACGAAGTTCGGCTACCGGAACGTCATGCAGGTGCCCCGCCTGTCGAAGGTCATCGTGAACATGGGGCTCGGGGACGCGATCGAGAACATCAAGGTCATCGACTCTGCGGCCGAGGAGATCGGCGTGATCACGGGGCAGAGGCCCGTCGTTACGAAGGCGAGGAAGAGCATCGCGAACTTCAAGCTGCGCGCCGGTGTTCCCATCGGCGTCATGGTGACGCTGCGGCGCGAACGGATGTACCACTTCCTCGACAAGCTGATGGCGATCGCCCTTCCCCGCGTCCGCGACTTCAAGGGGGTGACCCCGAAAGGATTCGACGGCCGCGGGAACTATACCCTCGGCGTGAAGGAGCAGATCATCTTCCCCGAGGTGAACTACGACAAGATCGACAAGATCCGCGGCATGAACATCACCATCGTGACCACGGCGCGGACCGACGAGGAAGGCCTGGAACTCCTGAAGCTGATGGGCATGCCCTTCCGGGCGTAACGCGAGAGCGGGAGAGAGGAGAGCCGACGTTGGCAAAGAAATCGATCATCGCCAAGGCAAGACGCACCCCGAAGTTCGGGGTCCGGAAATACAACCGGTGCCCGCGCTGCGGCAGGCCGCGCGCATTCTACCGGAAGTTCCAGCTGTGCCGGATCTGCCTCAGGGAACTCGCTCTCCGCGGCGAGCTCCCGGGCGTGGTCAAGGCGAGCTGGTAGGGGGGAGCGATGGCCGCCATCGACGACCACATCTCGAATCTCCTGACGCGGCTCCGGAACGCCCAGACGGCCCGGTTCGAGCAGCTGGAGCTCCCCACGACGAACATCCTGCAGGACATCGCGCAGATCCTGAAGGAGGAGGGATTCATCAAGGGGTTCCGCGTCGTCGCCGACCCGCCAGCGAACCGCCTCCGGATCTCCCTGAAGGCGTCTCCCGACACCGGATACGCGATCAAGGGGATCCGCCGGGTGAGCCGGCCGGGGCGCAGGGTCTACGTCGGAAAGGACGACATCCCGACGGTGAAGAACGGGTTCGGCATCGCGATCCTCTCCACGTCGAGGGGCGTCATGACGGGGGAGAAGGCGAAGAAGCTCTCCATCGGCGGCGAGCTTCTCTGCGAGGTCTGGTAGGACGCAAAGGGGATAGGTTCCCGGAGGAGCGCAACGATGTCGAGAATCGGGAAAAAGCCGGTGGCCATCCCCGCCGGCGTGAAGGTGGAAGTCGGGGACGGGGAGCTGACCGTCACGGGGAAGAAGGGGCAGCTCCGCCGCTCCATCCCGGGGAAGGTCTCCGTCGAGGTGAAGGAGGGGACCGCGACCGTCGCCGTGACCGGCGAGGGGGCGGGAAACCTCTTCGGGATGTACCGCACCCTCCTGTCCAACATGGTGCAGGGAGTCACCGAGGGGTTCACGAAGACCCTCGAGATCGTCGGCGTGGGGTACAAGGCGGAGAAGAAACCGCGAGCGCTCCAGCTGACGCTCGGATATTCGCACCCGGTGCCGTTTCCGCTCCCGGAAGGGATAGACGCGGAGCTGGAGTCCCCCACGGTGATCAGGGTCACCGGGACCGACAAGGAGCTGGTCGGGGAGACGGCCGCCCGGATCCGTCGCCTCCGCAGCCCGGACGTGTACAAGAACAAGGGGATCCGGTACCGGGGGGAACGCCTGATCAAGAAGGTCGGGAAGGCTGCAGGCAAGTAAAGGGACCAAACGGGCAATCCGAATACGACGGGGATCGAAAAAGCCATGGGACAGAAGAATCAGCGGGAAACCGCACGCCAGAACCGGAAGGCCCGGATCCGCAAGCGGATCTTCGGGACGGAGCGCTGCCCCCGCCTCTCGGTCTTCCGCAGCGCCAAGCACATCTACGCGCAGCTGGTGGTCGACTCGACCGGCTCCACCATCATTGCGGCTTCCACCCTCTCCCCGGAGATCCGGCCGGAGATCGTCGAGCTCGACAAGAGCGACGCGGCGAAAAAGGTGGGGCAGCTGATCGGGAAGAAGGCGATCGAGAAGAACATCCACCGGGTCGTGTTCGACCGGAACGGGTTCCTCTACCATGGCCGCGTCAAGGCGCTGGCCGAGGGTGCCCGGGAATCCGGCCTGGAATTCTAGGGGACGCACACATTCGCGAGGGCACGGGGAGGAAGGCTTGAAGAGAGTCAATCCGGAAGGGCTGGAGCTGAAGGACCGGGTGGTGCACATCAGCCGGGTCGCCAAGGTCGTCAAGGGCGGCCGGCGGTTCTCGTTCAGCGCGGTCGTCGTCGTTGGCGACAGCAACGGGCACGTGGGAACGGGGCTCGGGAAGGCGAACGAAGTGCCGGACGCCATCCGGAAGGCCATCCAGAACGCCAAGCGCGGACTCATCCAGGTGCCGCTGGTGAACGGGACGATCCCCCACGAGGTCGTGGGGGAATACGGCGCCAGCCGGGTGATCATCCGTCCGGCCTCACCCGGCACCGGGGTCATCGCCGGCGGCGGCGTCCGGGCCGTCATCGAGTCCAGCGGGATCTCGAACATCCTGACGAAGTCTCTCGGGAGCAACAACCCCCACAACCTCGTCAAGGCGGCCATCGAGGGGCTCTCGCAGCTGCGCACCTTCGAGCAGCTCTCGAGCGCCCGGGGCCTGAAGGATGAGGAGGCGACGGCATGAGCGGAACGCTCCGCATCACCCTCGTCCGGGGCCTGAGCGGCCGGAACGAGTACCACCGAAGGGTCGTGAAGGGGCTCGGCCTCACGCGCACGAACCGGGCGGTGGTGCGGCAGGACACCCCGGAGATCCGCGGAATGGTAGAAAAAGTCAAGTTCCTCGTCCGGATGGAGGAATTGGGGGAAGGGAAATGAAGCTCTCGGAACTCCGCCCCGCCGAAGGGGCCACGAGCGACAGGAAACGCGTCGGGCGCGGGAAGGGATCCGGCCTCGGCAAGACCGCCGGCAAGGGGCACAAGGGCCTGAGGGCCCGCAGCGGCGGGGGCACCAAGCCCGGCTACGAGGGCGGCCAGATGCCCCTCCAGCGACGCCTGCCCAAGCGCGGGTTCGTGAACATCTTCCGGAAGGAGTGGGCGATCGTCAACGTGAAGTCGCTCAACCGGTTCCCGGCCGGTTCGGTCGTCGATGCCGAGGCGCTCCGGAAGGAGGGCCTGATCAAGGGGACCGCGGACGGGGTGAAGCTCCTGGGGGACGGCGACATCGACAGGAAACTCACGGTGAAGGTCGACAAGGCCAGCCGGTCGGCGGTGGAGAAGGTCGTTGCTGCCGGCGGGACCGTGGAGGTCTGACCCCGGTGCTCAGCGGCTTCCAGAACATCGCCCGCGTCCCCGAGCTGAAGCGGCGGATCCTCATGACGGGACTGCTCCTCGTCGTGTACCGGATCGGGATCCACATCCCCACTCCCGGGATCAACAACATCGCGCTGAAGTCCGTGTTCGACAGCCAGGCGGGCACCCTCTTCGGGCTGATCGACATGTTCTCCGGGGGCGCGCTGGCGCGTTTCTCCATCTTCACCCTCGGCATCATGCCGTACATCAGCGCATCGATCATCCTGCAGCTGCTCACCGTGGTCATCCCGCAGCTCGAGAAGCTCTCCAAGGAGGGCGAACTGGGCCGCCGGAAGATCACCCAGTACACCCGGTACGGGACCATCGTCCTGTCCATCATCCAGGGGATGGGGATCGCAGTGGGGCTGGAGAGCGTGACGTCCGGAGGCGCCGGCTCGGTCGTCTACATCCCCGGCTGGTCCTTCCGTCTCATGACCGTGCTGACCCTGACCTCCGGGACCGCGTTCCTGATGTGGCTGGGGGAGCAGATCACCGAGCGGGGGATCGGAAACGGCATCTCCCTGATCATCTTCGCGGGCATCGTCGCGAGGTTCCCCAGCGGACTGGTCCGCACGGTGACCCTCGTGCGCACCGGCGAGATGAACATCTTCAGCGCCCTGTTCCTGCTGGCCCTGATGATCGCGGTCATCGGCGTCATCATCTTCTTCGAGAGGGCGCACCGCCGGATCCCCGTGCAGTACGCACGGCGCATCGTCGGGAGGCGGGTGTACGGCGGGCAAAGCACCCACCTGCCCCTGAAGGTGAACACCGCGGGCGTCATCCCGCCGATTTTCGCCTCCTCGATCCTGCTCTTCCCCGCGACGATCGCAAATTTCATCACGCACCCGGTTACGAAGACGATCTCCGACGCCCTGACGCCGGGAAGATTCGCCTACGAGTCCCTGTACGTGGCCTTCATCATCTTCTTCTGCTATTTCTACACCGCGGTGACCTTCAACCCGGTGGACGTCGCCGAGAACATGAAGAAGTACGGGGGATTCGTCCCCGGGATCCGGCCGGGGAAGAAGACGGCGGAATACATCGACAAGATCCTCACCCGGATCACCCTGGGCGGGGCCCTATACGTGGCCGTCATCTGCGTTCTCCCCAGCATCCTCATCGCCCGGTTCAACGTCCCCTTCTACTTCGGGGGGACGGGGCTCCTGATCGTGGTGGGAGTCGCCATGGACACGATCCAGCAAATCGAATCGCACCTGATCACCCGCCATTACGAGGGATTCCTGAAGAAGGGACAGATGAAAGGAAGGAGGGGATAGGACGATGATGGGAATCATACTCCTCGGCCCCCCCGGGGCGGGGAAGGGAACGCAGGCGAAGAAGCTCACCGGCGAGTTCTCCATCCCCCAGATCTCGACGGGCGACATGCTCCGGGAGGCGGTCAAGAACGGCACGGATCTCGGGAAGAAGGCGAAGGGTTTCATGGACGCCGGCGGGCTTGTTCCCGACGAGGTGGTCATCGGCATCGTCAAGGAGCGGTTGGCGGCGAAGGACTGCGCGAAGGGATTCATCCTCGACGGATTTCCCCGCACGATCCCACAGGCCCAGGCGCTGGACCGCGTCGCGAAGGAGCTGGGGAAGGAGATCCGGTTCGTCCTCTCGCTCGAGGTGGACCAGAACGAGCTGATGGAACGGCTGTGCGGGCGCCGCACCTGCACGGGATGTGGCGCCATGTTCCACGTGAAGTTCAACCCGCCGAAGGCGGCCGGGAAGTGCGACAAATGCGGGACCGCCCTCATCCAGCGGGACGACGACAAGGAAGAGACGATCACGGCGAGACTGGCCAACTACAACAAGGCCACCGCGCCGCTGCTGGACTATTACAGGAGCACGGGGAAGATCCGCACGGTGATGGCGTCCGGGGAGATCGACGCCATCTACGCCAGCATCGCGAAGATTCTCCGGTAGGGATGATCCTCATCAAGTCGCCTCAGGAAATCGAGGCGATGCGGCGCGTGGGCGCCGTCGTAGGCCGGTTCTTTGAAGAAGTGGGGCCGCTGGTCCGGCCCGGTGTGACGACAGGACTGCTGGAGGAGTTCGCCGACCAGTTCATCGCCAGGCACGGCGTCCGGAGCGCCTTCAAGGGGTACCACGGGTATCCCGCCCACCTGTGCACTTCCGTCAACGAGGAAGTGGTCCACGGGATCCCCTCGGTCGAACGGGTGGTGCGGGAGGGCGACATCCTGAGCATCGACTTCGGGGTCATGCTGGACGGGTATTACGGGGATGCGGCCAGGACCTTCGCGGTCGGTACGGTCAACGCGGAGTCCCGGCGGCTCCTGGCGACCACCGAGCGATCCCTGGAAAAGGCCATCGAGGCGGCCCGGGGGGGGAACCGGCTGGGCGATGTCTCGGCCGCCGTGCAATCCACCGTGGAGGCGGAAGGGTTCTCCGTCGTGCGCGACTTCGTGGGCCACGGCATCGGGCGGTCGATGCACGAGGAACCCCAGGTGCCGAACTTCGGGAAGCCGGGAGCCGGCCCGAAGCTCCTTCCCGGGATGGTCCTGGCGATCGAGCCGATGGTGAACGCGGGGGGGTACGAGGTCGAGGTCCTGCCGGACGGGTGGACCGTGGTGTCCCGGGACCGCAGCCGCTCGGCCCACTTCGAACACACGGTGGCCGTCATGGAAGACGGGAGCAGAATATTAAGTCTTCCTTGATGTATTGATGGAATAAACCCGGAAACACTGGTGAAATGCCAAAGGAAGAAGCGATAGAGATCGAGGGGACCGTGATCGAGCCGCTCCCGAACGCGATGTTCCGGGTGGAGCTCGACAACAAGATGAAGGTGCTCGCCCACATATCCGGGAAGATGCGGATGCACTTCATCAAGATCCTCCCGGGGGACCGGGTCACGGTGCAGCTGACGCCGTACGACCTCACCCGCGGGCGGATCATCTACCGCTCGAAGTGAAGGAGAGAGGGAAATGAAAGTCCGGCCATCGGTGCGGAAGGTTTGCGCAAAGTGCAAGGTCATCCGACGGAAGGGCGTCGTCCGGATCATCTGCGAAAACCCCAAGCACAAGCAGCGCCAGGGATAGGCGCGGCAACAGAACGCCCAGGAGGGATCCGGTTGGCACGCATAGCGGGAGTGGACATTCCGAAGACGAAGAAGATCGGGGCGGCCCTGACCTACATCTACGGGATCGGGCCGGCCACAGCCCAGAAGATCCTGGCGGAGGCGCGCGTTTCGCCGGACCTGCGTACGACCACGCTTACGGAGGACCAGGTAGCGCGGATCCGGGACGTCATCGACGCGAACTACCGCGTCGAGGGGGACCTCCGCAAGGAAATCTCCATGAACATCAAGCGGCTGATGGACCTGGGCAGTTACCGGGGGCTGCGTCACCGGAAGGGGCTGCCGGCCCGCGGCCAGCGCACCCACACCAACGCGCGCACCCGGAAGGGCCCGCGGAAGGGCGCCGTCGCCAAGAAGAAGGAAGCCACGAAGAAATAGGGGGGCCGGAGGAACGATGGCAACGCCGAAGAAGAAGGGGAAGAGGAAGGTACGACGGAACGTGCCGGTCGGGGTGGCCCACATCCAGGCGACCTTCAACAACACGATCATCACGATCACGGACCCGGACGGAAACACCCTGGCGTGGGCGAGCTCCGGCGCGAAGGGATTCAAGGGGTCCCGCAAGAGCACCCCGTTCGCGGCCACGGTGGCCGCGGAGGACGTCGCAAAGAAGGCGATGGACTGCGGGGTCAACACGGTGACGGTCCACATCAAGGGCCCCGGCTCCGGGCGCGAGGCGGCGCTGCGGACCCTGCAGGCCGCGGGGCTCAAGATCAACTACATCCGGGACGTCACTCCCATCCCGCACAACGGGTGCCGGCCGCCGAAGCGCCGGCGCGTGTGACGGGCGCCACACCAAGGAACAAGGAGGGAATCTTCTTTGGCAAGGTATCGTGAGGCAGTCTGCAGGCTGTGTCGTCGGGAGGGGGTCGAGCTCTACCTCAAGGGAGACCGCTGCTTCACCGACAAGTGCGCCATCAAGCGGAGGGGCTATCCCCCGGGGCAGCACGGACAGCGCCGCCCCAAGCACAGCGACTACGGGGTCCAGCTGCGGGAGAAGCAGAAAGCCAAGAGGATCTACGGGATCCTCGAGAAACAGTTCCGGAACTATTTCGAGAAGGCCGACCGGATGAAGGGAAAGACGGGCGACAACCTGCTGATCCTCCTCGAGCGCCGGCTCGACAGCGTGGTATACAAGCTCGGCTTCACACAGACGAGGCGGGAAAGCCGGCAGGTCGTGCGCCACGGACACTTTCTGGTGAACGGACGCAAGGTGAACATCCCCTCGTTCCTCGTCAAGGCGGGCGACGTCGTCGAACTGCGCGAAAAAAGCCGAAAGATCCCGTCGGTGAACGAGGCGCTGGACGCCGTCGTGCGAAAGGGGATCCCGGCCTGGCTGGAGCTGGACCGCGGGAGCTTCCGCGGCGCAGTGAAGTCCATCCCGGGCCGTTCGGACATCCAGGAACCGATCCAGGAACAGCTGATCGTCGAACTGTACTCGAAGTAAACCTCTCTTTTGCCATAAAGAAGGGGGACGCATGTTCCAGAGAAATTGGAAGCAGCTCATCAAGCCGCGACGCATCGAGGTGCAGACCGATACGGCGACCTTCAACTACGGGAAATTCGTTGCCGAGCCGCTCGAGCGGGGCTTCGGCACCACCCTGGGAAACGCGATCCGGAGGATCCTCCTCTCGGCGTTGCAGGGGGGCGCCATCACCTCCGTCCGGATCGAGGGTGTTCAGCACGAGTTCTCCACGATGGTCGGCGTCGTCGAGGACGTCACCGACATCGTCCTGAATCTCAAGGAGGTCCGCCTCCGGATGCACTCTCCGGAGCCGCGGACGCTGTACCTCGACGCCAAGGGCCCCCGGCGCGTGAAGGCATCGGACATCCAGACGGACCCCATGGTGGAGATCCTAAACCGGGACCACCACATCGCGGAACTGTCCGACAACGCCACGCTGAAGATGGAGATGACGGTCCGGATGGGGAAGGGGTACGTCTCCGCCGAGCGGAACCTCGAGGAGAATTCGCCGATCGGCACGATTCCCATCGACGCCATCTTCTCTCCGATCCGCAAGGTGAACTTCGCCGTGACCAATGCGCGGGTCGGGCAGCAGACCGACTACGACCGCCTGACCCTCGAGGTGTGGACCGACGGGTCCGTCCTGCCTGCGGACGCGATGGCCTACGCGGCGAAGATCCTGAAGGACCAGCTCACGGTCTTCATCAACTTCGACGACGAGACCGAGATACCCGACGAGCCGACCCGCCTGGACGAGGCGACCGGAAACGAGAACCTGTACAAACCGGTGGAGGAGCTCGAGCTTTCCGTCCGGGCGTACAACTGCCTGAAAAACGCCGACATCAAGTTCATCGGAGAGCTCGTACAGCGATCCGAGCAGGAGATGCTCAAGACCAAGAACTTCGGCAAGAAGAGCCTGAACGAGATCAAGGAGGTCCTGGTCGGAATGGGCCTCTCCCTCGGCATGAAGGTCGAGGGGTTCTCCCCGGAGAAGTACAGCCCGCCGCGGGACGTGGACTGACCAACTGAACCCAGCGAGGAAGCCGCATGCGCCACGCAAAAGACCACCGCAAGCTCGGCAGGAGCCCCGCACACCGAAAGGCGCTGCTGCGGAACCTGATGAACTCCCTCGTGATCTCCGAGCGGATCGAGACCACCGTACCGAGGGCGAAGGAACTGCGCCGCCTGGCGGACCGTCTGATCACGCTCGGGAAGCGGGAGACCCTCCATGCACGGCGCCGGGTCTTTTCGCTGCTGAGCAACAAGGCGGCCACCGACAAGATCTTCACTTCTCTCGCCGGCCGGTTCGCCGGCCGGGAGGGAGGATACACCCGCATCATGCGGACGGGATACCGCCCGGGGGACGGGGCGGAAATGGCGATCCTCGAGTACCTCCCGGCGGAGGAGAAGAAGGCTGCTTCGAAGGGAAAAAAGAAAGGCGCCGCGAAGAAGGCACCGGCGAAAGCCGCGGCGGCCAAAAAGGCTACCGCGAGGCCCGGAGCGAAACGCAAGGGGACAACCGGGGAGAAGGCGAAGGAAAGCAGGGCCCCCGGGGCGCCCCGGAAGAGGAAGGCGGGGACGGAAGAAAAATAGGAGGGGGACTCCTCCTCCAGCCCGGGTACGGAAACCGGATCGGAAACGGCCCTTCGGGGCCGTTTCCCTTTTTACGGGGACGTCCGCTCCCTGCCGGATTTCCGTTGACCCCGGAGAGGGCGGGGGATAACATGAAAGTGAATTTCAATTTCTGGAACGGGGTTCCGACTTTTCTTGGAACGGCTTCTCCTCCGCATCGACCGGGAAATCATCGCCGCCGGCGGGAAACGCAGCAAGAGCCGCGCGGCCGTCATGGAGCGGTTCTTCCGCGCCGGGGACCACGTGACTGTGGACGAACTGACTCGGGCCGTCCGCAAGACGTTCCCGCGCGTCGGCACGGTCACCGTGTACCGCACCCTCAAACTCCTCGCGCGGATGGGGTACGCCAACGAAGTGGACTTCGGCGAGGGGGCCAGGCGCTACGAGAGCAACCTGGACTCCCACCACGATCACCTGGTCTGCACGGCGTGCGGCACGGTCATCGAGTTCAAGGATCCCGACATCGAGAAGCTCCAGGACCTGGTGACACGCCGGCACGGGTTCCGGCCGACGGCGCACCGGCTGGAAATCTTCGGCCTGTGCCGGAAATGCGCTGACCGGAGCGCGGGGCGGCGGCAGGGATGAGGACGGGTACGGCGCGGGTGGACCCCCAGGCCGCCACCGTGATCCTCGTGGGGAATCCCAACGTGGGAAAAAGCGTCGTCTTCGGGACGTTGACGGGCCGGTACGTCAACGTCTCGAACTATCCCGGCACGACGGTCGAGATCACACGGGGGGAGGCGAGAGACCGGGGAACGGTCTACGAAATCATCGACACCCCGGGCGTCTACTCCCTCCTCCCCATGTCCGAGGACGAGCGGGTGACGAGGGATATCCTCATGCGGGAGCCCGGAGCCCGCGTCCTCCAAGTGTGCGACGCCAAGAACATGCGCCGTTCCCTGATGATCACCATCCAGCTGGCGGAGATGGGCGTCCCCCTGGTCCTGGCCGTAAACATGGCGGACGAGGCACGGGAGCGCGGTGTGATGCCCCGGCTCGAGCTGCTCGAGGAGCGTTTCGGGGTGCCCGCCATACCGACCGTGGCGGTGCGGAAGAAGGGTACGGACCGGCTGCTCCCGTTGATGGCGCATCCTGTCGCCGCCGCGCCCCGCGTCCGCTACGGCGACCGCATCGAGGCGGCTATCGACCGGATGGAGGCGCTGCTCCCCCCGGACACACCGGTCGGGAGGCGGGCCCTTGCGATCATGCTCCTGTGCGGCGACGACTCCCTCTCGCCATGGCTGGCCGAAAGCGTGCCCGGCCATCGGGTGCGGGAGATGAACGAGGTGCGAAACCGGCTCATCGGGGAGGCGGGGGAGGACATCGCCTACCAGGTCAACCAGACGCGCCTCGCGTGGATCGACCGCCTCCTGGGGGAGCTGGGACAGGAGCCTGCGCCGCCGGCTGGAAGGGACCTCGCCCAGCGGTTCGGAAGCCTCGCCATGGACCCGGTCTACGGAATCCCCATCCTGGCGGGGGTCCTGCTGCTGGCGTACGGTTTCGTGGGGGTGTTCGGAGCCGGATATCTCGTCGACCTGTTCGAGGAGGTCCTCTTCGGGAGGTGGCTCGTGCCTGCCGTGGCCTGGGCGGTGGACCGCGTCCTGCCGTGGCCGTTCGCGAGGGACTTCCTCGTGGGACCGTACGGAATGGTGTCGATGGCCCTCTCCTACGCGATCGCCATCGTCCTGCCGATCGTCGGGACATTTTTCCTCGGCTTCGGGATCCTCGAGGACTCGGGGTACCTTCCGCGGCTCGCCGTGATGGTGGACAAGGTGTTCAAGAAGATCGGGTGCAACGGGAAAGCGGTGCTCCCGATGATCCTCGGCCTGGGGTGCGACACGATGGCGACGCTCACCACCCGCATCCTGGAGACCCGGAAGGAGCGCGTCATCATCACGCTGCTGCTCGCCCTGGGCGTACCATGCTCGGCCCAGCTCGGAGTGATCCTCGGGATGCTCGCAAGCCTGGGGCTTGCCGCCACGGTCACATGGCTCGCCCTGCTCCTGGGGGTGATCCTCCTGGTGGGATACCTGGCGTCGAAGGTGATCCCCGGGGAGTCTTCGGATTTCATACTCGAGATCCCCCCGATCCGGTGGCCACAGATCGGGAACCTCGCCGTGAAGACGATGGCGCGGATCGAGTGGTACCTCCGGGAGGCGGTGCCGCTGTTCCTGGTCGGGACCCTTGTCCTGTTCGTGGCGGACCGCATGGGGTGGCTCCTCCTGGCACGGAATGTCGCGGAGCCCCTGATCGTGGGCGCGCTGGACCTCCCTCCGCAGTCGACCGACGCGTTCCTGATCGGGTTCCTGAGAAGGGACTACGGCGCCGCGGGCCTGTACGACATGGCGAAGGCGGGGATGCTCACGAACCTCCAGGTCGTCGTGAGCCTGATCACCATCACCCTGTTCATACCCTGTCTGGCAAACCTTCTCGTGATCATCAAGGAGCACGGCCCGAAAGTGGCGGTCGGCATGGCCCTGTTCATATTCCCCTTCGCCCTGCTGGTCGGCTCGGCGGTGAACTTCGGGGCGCGGTGGCTGGGGGTCCGATTCTGATGGAAGGAAGAAAGCCCGGGAACATCCGCTGTCCGCTCTGCCAGCACGTGTTCGACCCTTCCGACCGCGGCTGCCGGACCGGTTGCCCCATGGGGAAAAGCTGCTCCCTTGTCTGCTGCCCGCGATGCCGGTACTCTTTCCCAATGCCCGAATCGAAGGTGATCGACTTCCTGAAATCGCTTTTCCCGAAGGGAACGCGCGCATGACCCAGTACGGACAGGACGAGATCCTCGAACTGCTCTGGACGCTCCGGGAAGAAGGGAAGGCCACCCGGGCCGAACTCCTCCGCTCCACGGCGGAGGACCGCCCCGAGGCGCTCCTCGAGGAACTTCACACCTCGGGGCACATCGTGGCGTCCGGCGAGGACGTCCGGCTGACGACCCGCGGGGAGGAGCGTGCCCGCGGCATCATCCGGCGCCACCGGCTTGCGGAGGTGCTCCTCCACAATCTGTTCGAGCTCGACAACCTGCAGCTCGAGAGCAGCGCCTGCCAGTTCGAGCACATTCTCTCCGAGCCCGTGACGGAGAGCGTATGCACCTTCCTGGGGCATCCTCCGGTCTGCCCGCACGGGCGACCGATCCCGCGGGGAGAGTGCTGCGACCGCATCCGCACGGAGATCCGGCCCCTGGTCACCCGCCTGTCCGACGCGTCACTGGGCGTGCCCGTCCGGATCGTCTTCATCACACCGAAGTCGAGGAAGCGGCTGGAGAAGCTTTCCGCCCTGGGGATCGTGCCCGGGAGCCGCCTCCGTCTCCTGCAGCGGAATCCGTCCTTCGTCATCCAGATCGGGCAGACCACGGTGGCGGTGGACCGTGACATCACGGATGAGATCTACGTCAAGCAGGCATAGTGCACCGTCTCACAAATATCTTGGCATTCGAGCGCCGCTGCATCCGCTCCAGCTTCGTTGCACAAGTTCGCCGTACTCTCCCAGTACGCCTTCACTTGTGGCGCCTCGCAGGCGCAGCGCATCGACGCTCTCGGTGCGCAAGCTATTTATGAGACGGTACACTCGCGCCGTCGCGGTCTTCCTCTGCGGCACGCTGCTCGCGCAGGGGCTGGTGTCCGGCTCGGCCCGCGCGGCGGAATCGGCCGCGGAGGCCGCCCTGCTGCTGAAGTACGTCTCTCCGGGGGTACCCGATGCGGCGGCGCGGGAGATCATCGACCCGCTCCCGGCCCTCCTCAAGGAAGAGGTGTCCGTCCTGTGGGTTCCCGCGCCGGTGGAGCCCGCAGCAGAACCCGAAGAACCCGCCCGTCTCCCTTTGCCGGACGACGCCGCCCTCCGTGGAATCGCTGGGAAACTGTCTGCCGCTTCCACCAGCATGGAAGCGGTGGAGTGGACAAATGCCCGGGTCCTCCTGGAGGAAGCTGAACGGGAGGCCCGGTCGTTCCGTTTCGATGAGGCGATCCGTCCATTTCTCTTCGAGATTTTCCTCCGGAAGGGGATGCTGATGCTCTGGGAAGGGGACACCGCATCGGCGGAAGCGTACCTCGCCCGCTCGCGAGCCCTCCGTCCGGGTTTCTCTCCGGATCCCGCGCTCTTTCCCCCGCAGGTCCTCTCGGCGTGGGCACGGGCGGCCGCCCGCCCCCCGCCGGAGGCCGAATTGCTCGTGCGATCCCTTCCCCCCGGAGCACAGATCTTCGTGGACGGGGAGAAGCGCGGAACGACGCCCTCGAGGGTCCGGATCGCGTCCCCGGGGCCGCATCGGATCCGGCTGATTCATCCCGGATACCGGGATGCGACGCGGGAGGGTCAATGGCTGCCGGGAGACTCCGAGATCCTGGAGATCACATTACCGGGGGACCGAATCGCGCGGCTCGGGGAGATCATCGGCGGTCCCCTGCGCGGATCCGGGTCCGGTCCCATCCTGACGGAGATCGCCGCCGCGGCGGGCGTCGGGAGGATGGCGGTCCTCGTGCTGGAGAGAGGGGAAACCGGCGATGCTCTCCGGGCGAGGCTCTACGCGAGGCCTCCGGCCGGCGGCGACGCAGTCCCGATCGGAGAGAAGACGCTGTCCCCGGGGAAACAGTCCGCGAGCGCAGCCGCGAAGTGGGCGGCGGAACGGATGCTGTCGGCTGGCTGGCCCCCGGTCGGGACCGAACGCCGAGAGAGCCCCTGGTACGGAAGTTTCTGGCTCTGGGCGGCCGTCGTTTCCGTCGCCGTCGCGATCGCCGTTGCGGCAGGGGGAGGCGGAGGAGGGAGCGGTTCCGGGGGCACCACCGGGACCGTCGCCGTGGATTTCTGATTTTCGGGGAACGGGAAGAACAGGGACAATCCCGCGGCGATTTCCGATAAGATGACACGGTGATGACGGAAACGCGGAAAGACACCGAACGCTGGAAGCGCCGCCTTCCCATCCTCCTTGCCGCCGGCCTCGTGGCGGCGGGATTGCTCATTTCCCTGTTCCGGGACATGGGGCTCGTCGACACCTGGCGACTCCGGAGCAAGGAGCGCCAATTGATGTCCGAGGTTGAGCAGCTGCGGGAGGAGAACTCCCGCCTGAAACGGGAAATGGACGACCTGCGGAGCAACCCGGCGGTCATCGAGGAAGAGGCGCGCAAGCTCGGCCTCATCAAGGACAGGGAGAAAGTCATCGTCGTACCCCGGCGGCAGGATGCCCCCGCCCAACCGTCCGCGAAATCCGGCACTGGTCGCCCGTAGGCACTGGGCGGCCTTTCTCGCCCCGCCGTACCTCCTCGCCCTGATCTTCCTGCGGGACAGGTACCCGGAGGGTCCCGCGTTCCTCGCGGCGGCGGCACCGGGCTTTCTCCTGTTCCTTTCGGTTTTCGCCTGGAATTTCCGGAAACGGCAGGTGGAAGGCCGGCTGCCGGACCGCGAATCGATCCTCGTCTGGGCGGGGGTAGCGGCCCTCGAGATCCACGTCATCGTTCCCGCCGTCGCGAAGAGCCGGACCGTACCCGCCGCCCTGTTCTTCCTCCTCGGGCTGCTCCTGCCGCCGTATCTCGCCGTCCCCGCCGCGCTTGCCTGCGCCGCCTGGTTCCCGGCGATGGTCCGCGGGCAAGGCCTGGCCGCGGCGGAAGGGTGGGCGACGTTCGCCATGGCGGCGATGGCGTGCACGGCCGGTGCATTCGTTCGCCGCAGGGTCGGACGCCTGCCGGAAACAAGGGACCCTGCCCGGGAAGCGATCGCGCGGGGCCGCGCGATGGTTCTCACTCGGGAAGACCCCCCCGGGGAATCGCAGAAACCGGGGGAGAGGGTGGCCGAAGGGGCGGCGCTGCTGCGACGGGAGGTCGAATTGCGGGATGGGGTCCGCCGGTCCCTGGAGACGGTTCTGCCGCTCACCGGAGCCTCGCACGCCGCCTACCTCCTCCCCTCGCACGCTCCGGGAAGCGCGCACCTGGAGGGCGTTTTCGTGAGCTCCGGAGGCCGGGCCCCGGTGGAGTTCATCGTTCCCGAATCGTACCTCCCCGTGCGGGAGGCGACCGTCTTCCGACGACCGTTCTTTTCGGAAGGGCAGGACGCCGGGCGCTACGGACCCGCCCTGACGGGACATGGAATCCGCCCCACCGGCGTCGCCGCCGTCCCGGTCCTGCGCGAGGGCGAGCCCGAGGGAGTCCTGCTGGCCGTCCGGGAAGGAGAGGGACGCTGGGAGGGGCCCGTGATCCCCCTGATGGAGCTGGTGGCCTTCTTCGTCGGGCGGGAAATCGAGAGGGTTCGGGCGCTCCACCGCGGCGAGCGGCACCTCCTCCGGGAGGACTGGTATCACCGGATGGTCCGGAAGATGGCGGAGGTACGGCTTCCCGGCGCGGAGGAAGGCGACGAGGATATCCGGACGCGACGCGAAAGGGTGTACGCCGAGGCGGCCTCGCAGGTGCGGATCCAGGTGGGTGCGGCCCGTGTGCTCCTGATCGCATCGGACGAGGGGGGCCGGAAGGGGCTTCTCGTCCGGGAGGAGACAGGACGGGGAGGGCGGGGCGAGGAGGCTGCCGTACCCTTGGGGGATTCCTACGTGGGCTGGGTGATCCGCACCGGAACCCAGCGTCTCTTCTCCGGTTCGCAGGGATCGCAAAGGCCCCAGAATGTCCTGCCGGCGGGATGGCAGGTGCAGGGCGAGCGGTCGTTCATCGTCTTTCCCACCGGGGTCCCCGGCGGTTTCCGCGGGGCGATCGTCTGCACCCACGCGGAGGAGCGCCGGTTCCACCGCGAGCATGCCGATATCGTCCGGGACATCGCGGAGGTGATGCAGCTCGGGCTTTCCCACGTCGAGCATCTGGAGGCGCTGACCCGACGGGCGACCACGGACGGATTGACGGGATTATCGAACCGGAAGTCGTTCCTCGCGCGCCTCGCGGAGGATCTTGCCCGGATCGACGGCCGCCACCCGTGCGCGGTGGTCATGCTGGACATCGACCATTTCAAGCGGATCAACGACTCGTACGGGCACCCCTTCGGGGACGAAGTGCTGCGCCGGGTCGCGGGCATCCTGGGAAAAGCCGTTCGGAAAGGGGATTCGACGGGACGCTACGGAGGGGAGGAGTTCGCGCTTTACCTGCACATGACAGACCCGGAGCACGCCCGGGAGGTAGCCGAGCGGTGCCGGAGGATGATCCGGCAGGCCCGTTTCCTGCACGAGGGCCGGGAAGTGACCGTAACGGCATCCTTTGGAATCGCCTGCTCCCCGGACCACGGGGCCGGGGCGGAGGAACTTCTGAAGCGGGCGGACGAGGCTCTCTACATGTCCAAGAACCGGGGAAGGGACCGGGTGACGGTCTACCCGGGGCGCGTTGACA
The DNA here is from genome assembly GCA_017889845.1 of Deltaproteobacteria bacterium. GTDB lineage: Bacteria > Desulfobacterota > Deferrimicrobia > Deferrimicrobiales > Deferrimicrobiaceae > JAGGAJ01. The sequence continues at coordinate 23,032 of JAGGAJ010000001.1, read as the reverse complement.
CCCCCCCTCGTACGGAATAAACTACCTACTTTATTGCCATTTTCCCTACGAGGCGGCGATTGGACGTCCGGCAGATCGTGGAGTCCCTCGTTCTCTCCGCGGTGCGGAGGAAACGGGGGGGGTGGGGCATGGAGGTGGAACTCCCCGTGTCGGTGGAGATCCCCCGCCAGGAATCGCACGGCGATTTCTCCACCAACGCGGCGATGCAGGTCGCGCGGCACCTCCACCGGAAGCCGCGGGAGATCGCCGCCGAGCTCGTCGCCGCGCTCCGGGAGGAAGACCGTGAAGGGCGGATCGCCTCCCTCGAAGTCGCCGGCCCCGGGTTCATCAACATCTTCCTGTCCGAGGACGTGTGGCGGGAAACCCTCGCCAGGGCGCTCGCGGCGGGGCCGCGTTTCGGGTCGTCCCGCGTCGGGGCGGGCCAGGCCGTCCATCTGGAGTTCGTATCCGCGAACCCGACGGGCCCCCTGCACGTCGGCCACGGCCGCGGAGCCGCCGTCGGCGACGCGCTGGCGCGGATCCTCGAGTTCACGGGACACCGGGTGGTGCGGGAGTATTACGTCAACGATGTGGGCAACCAGATGGACAACCTCGGGAGGTCCCTCCTGGCCCGTTACCGGGAAGCGTGCGGCAGGCCTTCCATCCTGCCGGAGGACGGGTACCGCGGGGAGTACATGGTCGAACTCGCGGAGGCGGTGCGGGCGGAGGTGGGAGACCGGTACGCGGACGCGGCGGATGAGTCGGCGCTCCCCTTTTTCCGGAGGGAGGCCGGGGACCGGATCCTTCGCGGTATCCGGGAGGATCTCGCCGCGTTCCGGGTGTCGTACGACAGGTGGTTTCCGGAACAGGAGCTCCACGCCAGCGGGGAAGTGACCGCGGCACTCGCGAAGCTGCGGGATCGCGGGCAGGTGTACGAATCGGAGGGAGCCACCTACTTCCGCAGCGCGGAGCTCGGGGACGAGAAGGACCGCGTGCTCGTGCGGGGGGACGGGAGGACCACGTACTTCGCCGCGGACATCGGGTACCACAGCCGCAAGGTGGCGGAGGGGTATTCCCGGATGATCGACATCTGGGGTGCCGACCACCACGGGTACGTATCCAGGCTACGGGCGGCGCTGAAGGGGCTGGGGGAGGATGACGGCCGCCTCACGGTGCTCCTCATCCAGTTCGTCACGCTGATCCGGGACGGCAAGGCCGTGCAGATGTCCACCCGCTCCGGCGAGTTCACCACCCTGCGGGAGGTGCTCGACGAGGTGGGTGTGGACGCCGCCCGGTTCTTTTACCTGCTGCGGAGCTACCACACGCACCTCGACTTCGACCTCACGCTCGCGAAAACGCAGTCCCGCAACAACCCGGTCTACTACATCCAGTACGTCCACGCCCGGATCAGCAGCATCTTCCGCGAAGCGGAAGGACGGGGAGAGACGCTGGGGGAGCACCCCCCCCTGTCCATCCTCACCCTTCCGGAGGAGACGCGGCTGATGAAGGCCGTCGCCCGCTTCCCCGACGTGGTCTCCGAGTGCGTGAAGACGCTGGAACCCCACCGGATCCCCTTCTACCTGCTGGAGGTGGCAGACCTGTTCCACGCCTTCTATCACCAGCACCGTTTCCTGGGGGAAACGCCGGAGCGGACGCAGGCACGGCTGGCCCTGGCCCTCGCCGTGCGGACGGTGGTCGCGACGGGGCTTTCCCTGATCGGCGTGACCGCCCCGGAGCGGATGTGAGATTCCTGCGCCACAAGGGAGGGTACCGGCGGGATGGGGACCGGAACTCCTTCGCCTTCTTCGTCGTGGGGGCGATCGTGGTGATCGCCGTGGCCTTTTTCATCGGACTGCAGGTGGGGCGGGTGCTGGAAAAGGACGGCGCGGAGAAAGATGGCGCAACAGGCAGAACGGCTTCACGGGCAACGGGCGCGGACAACGACCGGCGCGCCGGGGGGCCATCGGACATCCGGAAGGAAATGTCCGCCTTTTCGGAGGAAGCGTCCCGTGTACCCGCCGTCCCGGCCCAACCCGTCCCGGCGCCGACCGCAGGCGAGGAACTGCGGCAGACCGAACGGTCCGCCACGTTCCCGGAGGCGCTTTCCCGGAAGGACCCGGCTCCCCAGCTGCTGGTCCCCACCGGGGCGAAGCCCGCGGGGCCCGGCGCCGGGGACGGGCGGTACAACCTGCAGGCCGGCGCAATGAAGAACCGCGAAACGGCCGAGGCGGTCCGGAGAAGGCTTACGACGGCCGGGTACAAGGCGAAGGTCGCGCAGGGGAAGGACCGGAACGGGCAGGACGTCTACAGGGTCCGGATCGGGCCGTACGAAACGCGGGAGGCGGCGACGAAGGCGATGAAAACCATCCGGGACCGGATGAAAATCGACATCATCCTGCTGAAGGGGTAGGTGGAAGGTGATCCGTCCCGACAAGGCGACGTTCCTGCGGCAGGCGGAACCGGGGACCGTGATCCCCGTCTTCCGGGAACTTTACGCGGATCTCGAAACCCCGGTATCCGCCTACCTGAAGGTATCCGCGCGGTTTCCCACGGACCACTTCCTCCTCGAGAGCGTGGAGGGAGGAGAGAAATGGGCGCGGTACTCCTTCATCGGGTTTGACCCGCACACGCGGTTTTGCGCCGACGACCGGGAGGTGACGGTCCTCAAGGGCGGGAAGACACGAACGCGGGCGGCGACGGGGGACCCGCTGAACGTGCTGGAGGAACTGCTGTCCGGGATGAGATACCGTCCGGCGCCGGGTCTTCCCCGCCTGTCGGGAGGCGCGGTCGGCTACATCGGGTACGACTACGTACGGCATCTGGAGAACATCGGGGCGAACCGGCCTCTGAACCCTCTCCCGGACGCGATGTTCCTGTTCCCTTCGCGCCTGCTGGTGTTCGATAACGTGCGGCACACGGTCCTCATCGTCGTCCACGCTGAGGTGCGGGAGGGGGAGGATCCGTCCGCGTCCTATGACCGGTGCGCCGCGGCGATCGGGGAGGTCTCCGCGATACTGCGGGAGCCTCTGCCCTGGTCCGAAGTGCCGGACGAGACCGGCGGCGATACGCCGCGGTTCGCCATGTCCCGCGAGGAGTTCCTGGGAGCAGTGAGGCGCGCGAAGGACCACATCCGGGAGGGAGACATCATCCAGGCGGTCCTTTCCAACCGGGCGACCGTCCGGACCCGGCGGACCCCCTCGGAGGTGTACCGGATTCTCCGGGCGCTGAACCCCTCGCCGTACATGTACATCCTCCGGATGGGAGACCTGTCCGTGGTGGGCTCATCGCCGGAGATCCTCGTGCGCCTGGAAGGGGACGACGTCCAGCTCCGTCCGATCGCCGGCACGCGCCCGAGGGGGGCGTCCCCGGACGAGGACCGGCGGATGGAAGCGGAGCTGCTGTCCGACCCGAAGGAGATCGCCGAGCACGTGATGCTGGTGGACCTGGGGAGGAACGACGTCGGCCGGGTCGCCGAGTGGGGCAGCGTGAAGGCGGACGAACTGATGGTCGTCGAGCGGTATTCCCACGTGATGCACATCGTCTCGAACGTGGTGGGGAAGCTCCGGAAGGGGCTTACCGCGTTCGACGTGCTGCGGGCGGCCTTCCCCGCGGGGACGGTCTCCGGGGCCCCGAAGGTGCGGGCGATGCAGATCATCTCCGGACTCGAAGCGTTCCGGAGGGGGATCTACGCGGGGGCCGTGGGCTACTTCGACCCACAGGGGAGTATGGACTTCTGCATCGCCATCCGGACGATCGTGATGACCGGGAACGAGGCGATGATCCAGGCGGGGGCGGGCATCGTGGCCGACTCCGTCCCGGAAAGGGAGTGGGACGAGATCATGAGCAAGGCGAGGATCCTCTTCCGGGCCGTCGGGGTTTCCCCGGACGGGGGGATGACGACGTGATCGCCCTCATCGACAATTACGACTCCTTCACCTACAACCTCGTGCAGTACCTCGGCGAACTGGGGGCGGAGGTCTCGGTGTTCCGCAACGACGCGGTCGCCGTGGAGGAGATCGTTCGACTCGGGCCCGCCGGGCTCGTGATCTCTCCCGGCCCGGGGGGACCCGCGGAGGCGGGGATTTCCCTCGAGGCGATCCGCGCGTTCCGGGACAGGGTCCCCATCCTCGGGGTATGCCTCGGACACCAGTGCATCGGGCAGGCGTTCGGCGGGCGGATCGTGCACGCCCAGGCGCTGATGCACGGAAAGACCTCCCGCATCCGCCACAACGGCAAGGGGATCTTCTCGATGATCGAAAATCCCATGACGGCGACCCGGTATCACTCCCTCGCCGTTGACCGGGCGACGCTCCCGGACGAACTCGAGGTGTGCGCCGAGTCCGAGGACGGGGAGGTGATGGGGATCCGCCATCGGGAACGGCCGGTATTCGGCGTCCAGTTCCACCCGGAGTCGATCCTGACCCTGTCGGGCATGCGCATGCTGGAGAACTTCCTGTCTCTCATCGACCCGACCCAGCCGGTAATGCGGGAGTTCGGCAACATCCGGGAGGCGATCGCCGCCGTTTCCGCGCGCAGGAACCTCTCCGCCGACGGTATGCGGGACGCCATGCGGATGATTATGGAGGGGGAGGCCACCCCGGCGCAGATCGCCTCGTTCCTCACCAGTCTCGCCATGAAGGGGGAGACCATCACCGAGATCGCCGCCGCGGCGGAAGTGATGCGGCAGAAGGCGATCCGGATCGTCCCACCGGCGGGCGCGGAAGTGCTCGACACCTGCGGGACGGGAGGGGACCGGACCGGCACGTTCAACATCTCCACCACCGTGGCCTTCGTTGCCGCGGGCGCGGGGATCCCGGTGGCCAAGCACGGGAACCGGTCCGTGACCAGCCGGTCGGGGAGCGCCGACGTGCTGGAGGCGCTCGGGATGGACCTCAACGCGGACACGGGGCGCGTGCAGCGCGCCCTCGACGAGGCAGGGATCACCTTCCTGTTCGCCCCGAAGTTCCACGCCGCGATGAAATACGCCATCGGACCGCGCCGGGAGATCGCCATCCGGACCATCTTCAACATCCTCGGCCCCATCAGCAACCCGGCCGGGGCGAGGCGCCAGGTGGTCGGCGTATTCAGCGAGGAACTCGGCGAGACGTACGCCAGGGTACTCGCGGAATCCGGCCACAGGCGCGCCTTCGTCGTGCACGGAACGGACGGGGTGGACGAGGTCTCACTCTCCGCGCCCACTATCGTCTGGGACGTGAGGGAAGGGAAGGTCAAGCGATTCCTGTTCGATCCCCGGTCGGCCGGATTCGAGTACGTGCCGCTGGGGTTCCTGAAGGGCGGCGACCCGGAGACCAACGCCGGGATCCTGAAGGATGTGCTCTCCGGAGCCCCGGGGCCGGCACGACAGGCGGTCCTGCTGAACGCGTCCTTCGCGATGATCGCCGGGGGCAAGGCGGAGGACGTCCGGCAAGGCGTCCACGTGGCGAAGACGGCGATCGACTCCGGGGCTGCACGGGCGCGGCTTACGGCGTTCCTCGACATCCTGGGGCGGAAGGACGCGCGGTGACGGGGGATGGGAAGCCACCTCGAACGCATCCTCGGAGGAGTGCGGCTTTCGCTGGCCACCCGGAAGGCAGCCGTCCCGATGGACGGGCTTCTGCGCAGGGCGGCTTTGCGGGGCCCGGCCAGGGACCTGTTGTCCTCCCTGCCGGAAGGGCCGGGGCTCATCGCGGAGATCAAGCGCGCCTCCCCCTCCAGGGGATGGATCCGGAAGGGGCTGGATGCCCCGAAGACGGCACGCAGCTACCTGGCGGGAGGCGCCTGGGGAATCTCCGTCCTGACGGAGGGACGCCTGTTCGGGGGATCCCTGGACGACCTGGAAGCCGTCCGGGCGGCGTGCCCCGAAGCGATCCTGCTGAGGAAGGATTTCATCCTGGACGAATACATGCTGGCCGAGTCCCGGGCGCGCGGGGCCGACCTCGTGCTGCTGATGGTCAGCGTCCTCGGCGACCGGACGGGGGAGATGGTGCGCCTCTCCCGGCGCCACGCGCTGGAACCCCTCGTCGAGATCCACGACGAGGGGGAAATGGGGACGGCCGCGAAGTCCGGAGCGCTCCTGGTCGGCATCAACAACCGGGACCTGAAGACCCTTTCCGTGGACCTCGCCACGTCGGAACGGCTCCTGCCCCTGCTGCCGCCCGGCGCCGTCGCGGTCGTGGAGAGCGGCATATCCGACGCGGCGCAGGTCCGGCGGCTGCACGCGATCGGGGGACGGCTGTTCCTCGTGGGGGAATCCCTGGTCGCCAGCGCCGATCCCGCTGACACGATACGCCGGTTCATGGGAAAATAGCCCGGAATATCCCGGAAAAGGAGACGATCCCATGCAAGTGAAATTCCTGCTGAAGGACTCGGACATTCCCAAGACCTGGTACAACATCATCGCGGACATGCCCAAACCCCCCGAGGCGGTGCTCCATCCGGGGACCGGGAAGCCGATCGGTCCCGCGGACCTTGCGCCCCTGTTCCCCATGCCTCTGATCGAGCAGGAAGTATCCTCGCAGCGGGAGATCCCGATACCGGACGAGATCCGGGAGATCTACGCCCTATGGCGCCCCACCCCGATGTTCCGCGCCAGGCGGCTCGAGGAGGCGATCGGGACGAAGTCGAGGATCTACTACAAGTACGAGGGGGTGAGCCCCGCCGGGAGCCACAAGCCGAACACGTCCATTCCCCAGGCGTACTACAACAAGATGTCGGGACGGAAACGCATCGCGACGGAAACGGGAGCCGGGCAATGGGGTTCTGCCATGGCCATCGCCGGTGCCTTCTTCGGGCTGGAAGTGAAGGTCTACATGGTGAAGGTGAGCTACAACCAGAAACCGTACCGGCGGATGCTGATGGAGGCGTACGGCGCGAAGGTGGTCGCCTCGCCCAGCCCGGACACCAACTCCGGGCGCGGCATCCTTGCCCAGGCCCCCGACTCCCCGGGTTCCCTGGGGATCGCGATTTCCGAGGCGGTGGAGGACGCCGCGACGCGGGAGGACACCAGCTACGCCCTCGGGTCCGTCCTGAACCACGTCTGCCTCCACCAGACGGTCGTCGGCCTCGAGGCGCAGGAACAGATGAAGCTGGCCGGCGACTACCCCGACGTGGTGATCGCGTGCTGCGGCGGGGGCAGCAACCTCGCCGGGATCGGTTTCCCGTTCCTCCGGGACAAGATCGCCGGGAAGAGGAACCCCCGCATCGTCGCCGTGGAACCCTCCTCCTGCCCGACGCTGACCAAGGGCGTGTACGCGTACGATTTCGGCGACACGGCGCAGCTGACGCCGCTGGTGAAGATGTACACCCTGGGCCACGATTTCGTGCCGGCGGGAATCCACGCCGGGGGGCTCCGGTACCACGGGGACTCGCCTCTGGTCAGCCAGCTGTGCCACGAGGGGCTCCTGGATGCGCAGGCGTACAACCAGACCGTGGTGTTCCAGAGCGCCGTGACCTTCGCGCGGTCCGAGGGACTGCTCCCCGCCCCCGAGTCGTCCCACGCCATCCATGCGGCCGTCGTGGAGGCGAAGCAGGCGGACCAGGAAGGAAAGCAGAAGACGATCCTCTTCAACCTGAGCGGCCACGGGTTCTTCGACCTGACCGCATACGACGACTTCCTCAACGGGCGGCTGCAGGATTACGAATACCCGAAGGAGAAGATCGCGGAGGCGCTGCACCGGCTGCCGAAGGTCGGGGCGTAGAGCGAACGGGGCGATGTTCCGCGTCAAGGTGTGCGGCGTCACGACGCCGGGGGACGCGGCCCACGCCGTGTCGTGCGGCGCCGACGCCGTGGGGATCAATTTTTTCCGGGGTTCCCGCCGTCGCGTGGACGAGGGCGCCGCCCGGGAGATCGTCCGGGCCGTCGAGGGCCGTGCCGAGGTCGTGGCGGTGTTCGTCAACGCGCCGCCCGATGCGGTCGCATCCCTGTGTGCGCGACTCGGGATCTCCCGCGTGCAGCTCCACGGAGACGAGGCGCCGGAAGAGGCCGCGTGCCTGTCCCTGTGGCGCCTGAAAGCGGTCCACGCGGGGGGAGAGGTCGACCTCCCGGCGCTGCGCGCCTACCCGTGCGAGGCGTTTCTCCTGGATGCGGGGGCGGGTGACCGATACGGAGGGACGGGTCGCGAACTTCCGTGGAAGACGCTCCGCGACCGTTTCGGGGATCTCCTTGCGCGGCCGGGGACGTCGGGGCCGGGCCGCCCCTGGGTCCTCGCGGGAGGGCTCACCCCGGACAACGTCGGGCGCGCGATCGCGGAGGCAAGGCCGGACGCGGTGGACGTGGCGTCGGGGGTCGAAACAGCCCCGGGCAGGAAGGACCCGGAGAAGGTGGCCGCCTTCGTGGAGAGGGCGAGGAAGGGGTTTCTCCTTGCGGGTGCGTAAACTCTTTCGGGTGCCGGACCGCCGGGGGCATTTCGGTCCCTTCGGCGGGAGGTACGTCGCCGAGACGCTGATGCCCGCACTGATCACGCTTTCGGAGGCGTACCGCGCGGCGAAGAAGGACCCCGCCTTCCGGAAGGAGCTCGCGGCCGCGCTCCGCGATTATGCCGGCCGGCCCACCCCGCTGTACTTCGCGGAGCGCCTCACCCGCGAAGCGGGGGGAGCCCGGATCTACATCAAGCGCGAGGACCTGGCCCACACCGGTTCCCACAAGATCAACAACACGCTGGGACAGGGGCTCCTGGCGCGCCGCATGGGGAAGGGACGGATCATCGCGGAGACCGGCGCGGGCCAGCACGGCGTCGCCACGGCGACGATCTGCGCCCGGATGGGGGTTCCCTGCGAGGTCTACATGGGGGAGGAGGATGTGCGGCGGCAGGCGCTGAACGTCTTCCGGATGCGTCTTCTCGGGACGAAGGTCAATCCGGTGACCTCCGGCAGCCGCACGCTGAAGGACGCCATGAACGAGGCGCTCCGCGACTGGGTTACCCACGTCCGCACCACGTACTATCTCATCGGGTCGACCGCCGGGCCGCATCCATACCCCGTCATGGTGCGCGACTTCCAGTCGGTGATCGGGCGGGAGGCCATCCGCCAGTTCCGGAACGCGGAAGGGGGATTGCCGACTGCCGTGGTGGCGTGCGTCGGCGGCGGCAGCAACGCGATGGGGATCTTCGCTCCCTTCATCCGGTTTCCGCGCGTGCGGCTCGTCGGCGTGGAGGCGGCCGGAAAGGGTCTTTCCACCGGCCGGCACGGAGCAACCCTGTCCCGGGGAGAGGTGGGGGTTCTTCACGGCAGCAAATCGTTCGTTCTGCAGGATCGCGACGGCCAGGTCCTCGAGGCGCACTCGATCTCGGCGGGCCTCGACTACCCCGGCGTCGGCCCGGAGCATGCGTGGCTCAAAACGACGGGCAGGGCCCGTTACGTGTCCGTGACGGACGCCCAGGCGCTCGAGGGGTTCCATCTTCTGTCGCGACTGGAAGGGATCCAGCCGGCCCTGGAATCGTCCCACGCCGTGTCGTACGCCGTTGCCCTTGCGCGCCGGATGAGGCGGTCGGAAACCGTGATCCTGAACCTGTCCGGGCGGGGCGACAAGGACATGGCGATCCTGATGGAGCGCATGGGGGGGCGCGGTGTCGGGAATTGATGCCGCGTTCCGGCGGCTGCGATCGTCCGGGGAGAAAGGACTCGTGGTGTACCTGACGGCGGGGGACCCATCCCCCGCGGCATCCCTGGCCTATCTCCGGGCTGCGGCGGACGCCGGGGCGGACATCCTGGAGGTGGGGGTCCCGTTCTCCGACCCCACGGCGGACGGGCCGACGATCGAAGCCGCCTCCGGCCGCGCTCTCGCGGGGGGGATGACCGTCGCCGGCGCGCTGGACCTGGTAGCGGGCTTCCGGCGGACCCACGCCACGCCGGTGGTCCTCTTCGGGTACTACAACCCGTTTTTCCGATACGGGATCCCGCGGTTGTGCCGCCATGCGCGGGCGGCCGGCGCGGACGGTTTTCTCGTCGTCGACCTGCCGTACGAAGAGAGCCGGGAGGCGGTGCCGACCATGCGGGAAGCCGGGCTGGACTGGATCCCGCTGGCGGCTCCCACCAGCGGCATGGAGAGGGTTCTGGAGGTCGACAAGGCAGGGTCCGGGTTCCTGTACCTCATCTCGCTGACCGGGGTGACGGGCGTGCGCAGATCCCTCCCCCCGGGCGTCGCGGCCTGGACCCGGGTGGTGTCCCGCGCGGTCCGGCTCCCGGTGGCGGTGGGGTTCGGCATCTCCTCGCCGCGCATGGCAAGAGAGGCCACCCGCCACGCGGCCGCCGCGGTGGTGGGGAGCGCCTGCGTGAAGGTCGTCGAGACGCACGGCCGCGGGCGGCGTGGCCCTGCGGAGCTCCAACGGTTCGTCCGCTCCCTCAAATCGGCGCTGAGGTGAAATGGCCATGGCGATTCGACTGTTCCGGAAAAAGGACGAAGGCGACAAGCGGATCAAGATCCCGGAGGGGATGTGGATCAAGTGCGACGCATGCCTCGAGATCATCTACAAGCCCGAGGTGGAGCGGAACCTGAACGTCTGCCCCAAGTGCGTCTACCATTTCCGGATCCCCGCCATGGAGCGGATTCGCACCGTGACCGACGAGGGGACATTCGACGAGTTCGCGCGGGAACTGGAGTCGGTGGACCCGTTGAACTTCTCGGACACCAAGAAATACGTCGACCGCATCAAGGAAGCGAAGAAGAAGACGGGGCGGAACGAGGCGGTCATCACCGGGAAGGCGAGGATCAACGGCATCGACGTCGTGCTGGCGGTCCTCGACTTCGAGTTCCAGGGCGGCTCCATGGGCAGCGTGGTCGGGGAGAAGGTCGCCCTTGCCGCGGAAGCCGCGCTGGAGTCGCGGTTCCCGCTGATCATCTTCAGCGCCTCCGGGGGAGCCCGGATGCAGGAAGGGACCCTCTCCCTGATGCAGATGGCCAAGACGAGCGCCGCGCTGGCGCGTCTCTCAGACGCCCGCATCCTGTTCATCAGCGTGCTCACGGACCCGACCACGGGCGGGGTGGCCGCCAGCTTCGCCATGCTGGGGGACGTGATCATCTCGGAACCCGGCGCGCTGGTCGGGTTCGCGGGGCCGCGTGTCATCGAGCAGACCATCAAGCAGAAGCTGCCCGAAGGGTTCCAGCGCGCGGAGTTTCTCCTGGAGCACGGGATGGTGGACATGATCGTCGAGAGGAGCCGGCTCAAGGCGACCCTGACGCAGATCCTGCGGTACCTCTCGAGCGCCGGGGATCGATGACCCGGGACCCGGGGCCGTCCGGTCCGGAAACGGTCCGGAAAGGGCTCTCCCGCATGCGGGAGGCCCTGGCGCGTTCCGGGCACCCGGAGCGGGCCTTCCGGACCCTGCACGTCGCGGGGACCAACGGTAAGGGTTCAACGGCCTGTTTCCTCGAGGCCATCCTCCGGGCGATTTCCGGCGTTCGCGTCGGACTCTACACCTCCCCCCACCTCCTGTCGCCGGAGGAGCGGATCCGCGTCGACGGGAGGAACATATCATCCCGGGCGCTGCGGAGCGGTTTCCGGGCCGCGGTCCGGCTCGGCAGACCGGGGGACCCCCTCACGTATTTCGAGACGATGACGTGGGTGGCGTGCGACTGGTTCCGGAAGGTTGGGGTTCCTCTGGCGGTCATGGAGACCGGCCTGGGAGGACGATGGGACGCCACCACCGCCTGCCGGTCGCTCGTGTCCGTCATCACCACGATCGGGGTCGACCACCGGGATTGGCTGGGGAACACCCTGGAGGAGATCGCCAGGGAAAAGGCGGGGATCCTGCGGATGGGCGTCCCCGTGGTGATGGGCCGGATCCGGCCGTCGGCCCGCGCCGTGGTCCGTCGACAGGCACGGTCCCTGGGATGCCCCGTCTGGGAACTGGGGAAGGATTACACGTGGAGTCTCCGCCGCGACGGGACCCTCACGGTCGGATTGCCGGGGATTACGGTCCGTGGAATCCGCCTCCGCATGGACGGCGGATTCCAGCGGGACAACGCGGCCGTCGCGCTCGCGGCAGCCTGGCGCTGGGCGGCGGGGGAGGCGATCCCGCCGTCCCGTTTTCACGCAGGGGCGGTTGCCGCGCTGTCCGCGGCCCGCTGGCCCGGCAGGCTATGCCGGCTGCCGGGCAGGAACAACCGGGGAGCCTGGGTGGACGGTGGACACAACCCCGACGCCGCCGGGACGCTGGCCCGCGAAATCGCCGTATCCCCCCCTTGGGGAAAGGGAAGGAGGCTGATCGCCCTCTGGAGCATGCTGGCGGACAAGGATCACGCCGGGTACCTCCGGGCCTTGGCGCCCCACTTCCGGGGCGTCGTGACGTACCCGCTGCGCCACGACCGGGCCGCGGATGCCTTGCTTCTCGCCGATCGCGCGCGGTGCGGCGGCGTTCCCTGCGCGGCGATGGAAGAGTTTCCGCAAGCGTGGAGGGCCGCCCGGCGCCTTGCCGGGAAGGACGGGGTGGTGCTGGTCTGCGGATCGCTGGCGAACGTCGCAGAGGCGTACAGACACCGCGTGGGATCCGTCCGGTGAGAAGGCTCGTCGTCACCGGGTTCGTTATCCTGCTTGCCGCGGCGCCTTCCCCTTCCACCGGGGAGGAAACGAAATCCCCCCGCGACGCCATCCAGAGCCTGAAAATGGGGAGGGGGATCAGCCTGGATGGGCCCGTGCACCTGACGGCCGACAACGTCGCATACGACGAGGTTGCCGGTGTGGCGCTGGCCGAGGGGAACGTGGAACTCGCGGTGGGGAACCGCTCGATGAAGGCGGACCGGATCCGGTACGACTACCGGTCGGGGGATGCCGAATTCGCGGGGCAGGTGCGGTACAGAGACGAGGACGAGGAGTTTTCCTTCGACCGGGTCACGATGAATCTGGACGACGAGACCGGCGTCCTATACAACGGGACCATCCGGGTACGGACGAACAACTATCTCCTCGCCAGCGAACGCATAGAGAAGACCGGGAAGCAATCCTTCACCATCGATAAAGGGTCCCTGACCACGTGCCCATGCGACCCGGAACCGGACTGGAAGTTCACCCTCCGCCACGCGAAGGTGACCATCGACGACTACGCGTACGGAAGGGACGTGACATTCCGGATCCGCGGCGTCCCCGTGCTGTGGCTCCCGTGGGGGGCGTTCCCCGTGAAGATTGCGCGACAGACCGGTTTCCTGCTGCCTTCCTTCTCCTCGAACCAGTACAGGGGGTTCACGCTGACGGTGCCGTTCTACTGGGCGATCAACCGCTGGAGCGACGCGACGATCACGCTGAACGCCATGACGAAGGCGGGATTTCAACCGGAGGCGGAGTACCGGTTCGTCCTCAACCCGGCTTCGGAAGGGGTTTTCCGGGGAGTGTATTTCCGCGATATGGAAGCGCACGCCACCCGCTGGCGCACGTGGGGTGCGAACACCTACGCATCGGGCAGATGGACGGCCAACGCGCGGTGGGACATCCCCTCGGACAACCAGTACTACGTGGACCTCCAGGATTCGGAGTACCTGCGGTCGGCGCGCCAGGCCCAGGCCACCGGATTCGTGGGGCTTTCCGGGGGGAGTTGGTCGGAGGAGCTTTCCGCCACCTGGTACCGGGAGCTGGAAAACCCCCCGGCCCAGGACAACACTGTCCAGCGACTTCCCGAATACACGGCGACCCTCCTGCCCGCCACGATACCGGTCGTCGGGATCGACGCAGGGGGAGAGTTCCAGGCCACGAATTTCTACCGCCAGGACGGGAACATGGAATTGCGGGGGAACGTTTTCGCGACGATTTCCCGCAGCATGGAGATGTACCCGTCGGTTTCCCTGACGCCGTACCTCTTCGTGAACCTGCTGGGAGACCGGCACGATCTGCCTTCTGAGGGGGGGTCGGAGAACGCGGGTCGCGTTGTGCCGGGTGGAGGCGCGACGCTTTCCATCGAGGCGAGGAAGGATTTCCCGGACGGGGAGGAGGGATACGTCCACGTGGTGGGATCGGCGGTCGGGTACCGGTACGTGCCCGAAGTCGCACAGGACAACATCCCCGTGACCGACCGCTGGTCCCGGATCGCCCCGCAAAACCAGTTCGTCCTGACCCTCGCCCAGCGTTTCCTCGGGGTGAAGGACGGCGCGTCCCCGAGGGAGCTTGCGGCCCTGTACATCGAGTGGGCATACGACATCGGCGGAAAGATCCCTCCCCCGTCGCCCTACGTGGATCCCCTCTCCCCGTTCGTCCGGACGCTGCAGTCCCAGATCAGCACGGCAGAAGGGCTCCCATCCGGCAACAACGCCGCGTCCGACATCTACGCGCGGTTCACGCTGACGCCCGGAAAGCGCTGGAAATTCCTGGCGGAAGCCCTCTTCGACCCCATGGCGACCTCCTTTGTAACCTCCGCGGTCGGGGGGGAATGGAAGAAGGACGACGACCACCGGCTAGCGGCCGAATACCGTACGACCCAGAACCTGGCGCAGGATGTGCACGGTCTCTTCGCCTGGCGTCTCGCGCGCTTCCTGAAATTGCAGGCGCAGGCGAACTACTCCCTCAAGAGCGGGTATTTCACCGACGCCTCCGCGGGCTTCACGGTCAACCCGCGAAGCGACTGCTGGGGCGTCGGCCTCACCGTCGACAGGAAGAACCAGCCAAGGGACACGAGCGTGAAGCTGACCTTCAACCTCAAGGGGATCGGGTCGGTGGGGAAATGAGCCGCGGGGAGGGTCGCTCGGGACGGGTTCTGATCACAGGCGGACGCGGCCTGCTCGGGAAGGAGATCGTGGAGGCGTTTCACGGCCGCTTCGAACTGCGGGTCACGGACCGGGAGGAGTGCGACGTGACGATCCTCCCGGAATGCTTCCGGGAGATCGAAGGGTTCCGCCCGGAAGTGGCGATCCACTGCGCCGCCTACACGGCGGTCGACCGGGCGGAGGTCGAGCCGGAACGGGCGCACGCCGTCAACGCGTTGGGAACCGGGAACATGGCTCGTGTCTGCCGGGAGCGCGGGATCCTCCTGGTGACCTTCGGGACCGACTACGTCTTCGACGGTATGGCGTCCCGCCCGTACCGGGAAGAAGATCCCGTCCTGCCTCTCTCCGCCTACGGGAAAAGCAAGCTGGCCGCCGAGGAGGCCCTGCGGGAGGCGGGGACCGAGCATCTCCTGGTCCGCACCCAGTGGCTCTACGGCGCGGGAGGCGGGAACTTCATCCTCACGATCCTCGGGAAGGCGCGGCTGGGGGAGACGCTCCGGGTGGCATCCGACCAGACCGGCTGCCCCACGTTCGCGGGGGACCTCGCGAAGGCCGTCCTGAAACTTCTGGACGCGGGGGCCAGGGGCACGGTGCATTTCTCCAGCGAAGGGGAGACGACCTGGTACGGCCTCGCTAGGTACGTGCTGGAACGATCGGGGATGGCGGGAGCGCCGCTGTTTCCGGCGCTGACCCGGGACCTTCCGTACCCCGCCAAGCGGCCTTCGTATGCCGTCCTCAGCAAGGAAAGGTACAGGCGGATCACGGGGGAATCCCCCCGCTCGTGGGAAGAGGCGGCGGGCGAGTTCCTCGAATCCATTGTCGGAAAAGGAGGGAGATAGGCATGCGCATCCTGGTCACCGGAGGGGCGGGTTTCATCGGCTCCCACGTCGCGGCGGCATACGTAGAAGCGGGCCATGAGGTCCTCGTACTGGACAACCTTTCTTCCGGGAAGGAAGGAAACGTCCCTCCCGGGGCGCGCTTCGTATTCTGCGACGTGGGATCGGACACCGCCGCCGAGGCGGTCCGTACGTTCCATCCGGAGGTGATCAACCACCACGCGGCGCAGATCAACGTCCGCCGGTCGGTGGCCGAACCGGTGTTCGACGCGCGGGAAAACATCCTCGGGTCGCTGACGCTCCTGGAGGCGGCGCGCTCGGCGGAAGTCCGGAAGGTGATCTTCGCATCCTCCGGGGGCGCGGGGTACGGGGAGCAGGAGGAGTTCCCCGCGGACGAGAGTCATCCGCTCCGGCCCGTTTCCCCATACGGGGTGGCGAAGGTCTCCGTCGAGCTCTACCTCCACTTCTACCGCGCCCAGTACGGGCTTTCGTACACCGCCCTCCGGTACGCGAACGTGTACGGGCCGCGACAGGACCCGCACGGCGAGGCGGGCGTCGTGGCCATCTTCTCGGAACGTCTTCTCCGGGGCCAGACGGCAATCGTGAACGGCGACGGGGAGCAGACGCGGGACTACGTCTACGTGGGGGACGTGGTGCGTGCCAACCTGGCCGCCCTGACGCGGGGGGACGGGCTTGCGATCAACATCGGCACCGGGATCGAAACGGACGTGAACACGCTCTTCCGGAAGCTCCGGGACCTCTCCGGGAGCCGCCAGGAGGAGATCCACGGCCCCGCGATGCCGGGGGAGCAGCGCCGCTCCGTCATCGAGAACGCATTGGCGTACAACGAGCTGGGATGGTATCCTGAAAAATCACTGGACGACGGGCTCGCCCTCACGCTGGCGTACTTCCGCGACAAGGTGAAATCCTCCGGCAGATGGTAGGCATGCGCATCGGAAACATCCGCAACTTCTCCATCATCGCCCACATCGACCACGGGAAGTCCACCCTGGCCGACCGGTTGCTGGAGATCACCGGCACCCTGTCGGAGCGGGAGAAGGTCGACCAGTTCCTCGACAAGATGGACCTCGAGCGGGAACGGGGGATCACCATCAAGGCCCAGACCGTCCGGATGCGGTACCTCTCCCCGGACGGGAGCGAATACCAGCTCAACCTGATCGACACCCCCGGGCACGTGGACTTCTCCTACGAGGTATCGCGGAGCCTGTGCGCCTGCGAGGGGGCGGTCCTGGTTGTGGACGCGTCCCAGGGTGTGGAGGCGCAGACGCTGGCCAACGTGTACCTGGCCCTGGACCAGAACCTCGAGGTCCTGCCGGTCCTCAACAAGATCGACCTCCCGAACGCGGAGCCGGAACGCGTGCGGAGGGAGATCGAGGACGTCATCGGCCTCGACACGTCCGGGATGCTCCAGGTGAGCGCGAAGAAGGGGACCGGCGTCCCGGAGCTGCTTGAGCGGATCGTCCGGCAGGTCCCCCCCCCGCAGGGGGATCCCGAAGCCCCGGTGAAGGCGCTCATCATCGACTCGTGGTTCGACAACTACGTAGGGGTCGTGGTCCTTGCGCGGGTGTTCGACGGGTCTGTCCGGCCGGGGCAGCGGATCACCTTCATGGCCACCGGAAACACCTTCGAGGTGCAGAAAGTGGGCGTCTTCTCCCCCCATCCCCAGGAGGTGGAGCGGCTTTGCACCGGTGAGGTGGGGTTCGTCATCGCCAACGTCAAGGAACTCACGGAGACGAAGGTGGGGGACACGATCACCGACTCGCGGCGTCCCGCCGCGATGCCGCTGCCGGGGTTCAAGGTCGTCCGGCCGATGGTGTTCGCCGGCGTGTATCCCGTCGCCTCGGATCAGTACGCCCAGCTGCGCACCGCCATCGAGAAACTCCGCCTGAACGACTCCTCCTTCACCGCCGAACCGGAGACCTCCGTCGCGCTGGGGTTCGGCTTCCGGTGCGGGTTCCTGGGCCTTCTTCACATGGAGATCGTCCAGGAGCGCCTCGAGCGGGAGTACGGCGTGGAGCTGATCACCACGGCACCCACCGTCGGGTATCGCGCGGTGAAGACGGACGGGTCCGTGGTGGAGGTGGACAGCCCCGCCCGCCTTCCCGAGCCGCTGGAGCTGGACCACATCGAGGAGCCGCTGATCCTCGCCACGATCCACCTCCCGGCGGAGTACCTCGGGGGGATCCTCAAGCTGTGCGAGGAGCGGCGCGGGGTCCAGCGCCAGATGAAATTCGTCTCCACGAACCGGGTCATCCTGGAGTACGAGCTCCCGCTGAACGAGATCGTCCTCGACTTCTACGACAAGCTCAAGACCGCCTCCCGCGGCTACGCCTCCATGGACTACGAATTCCACGAGTTCCGCCGGTCCAGCCTGGTGAAGCTCGACATCCTCCTGAACGGAGACAAGGTGGACGCCCTCTCCCTCATCGTCCACCGGGAAAGCGCATACCCGAAGGGGAGGGAGGTCACCGAGCGGCTGCGGAAGCTGATCCCACGGCAGATGTTCGAAGTGGTCATCCAGGCGGCGATCGGGTCGAAGGTCATCGCGCGGGAGTCGGTCAAGGCGATCCGGAAGAACGTGATCGCGAAGTGCTACGGGGGCGACATCACGCGGAAGCGGAAGCTCCTGGAGAAGCAGAAGGAGGGGAAGAGGCGGATGAAGCAGGTGGGAACCGTTGAGATCCCCCAGGAAGCGTTCCTGTCGATCCTGAAGGTCAAGGAGTGAAGGGGGGCGACATGTCGGCGAGGACACCGGTGACGGATATCCACCCTCCGGGGAAACGCGGGGGGAAGGCACGCGAGTACGCCGAGGCGTTCGGCATGGCGCTCCTGATCGCCCTGGTGGTCCGCACGCTCCTGCTCCAGGCATTCAAGATACCTTCCAGCTCCATGGAGAACACGCTCCTGGTGGGCGACCACATCTTCGTCAACAAGTTCATCTACGGATACCATGTGCCCTACACAAAGGGGCGGATCCTGCGGTTCTCCACGCCGAAGCGGGGGGACATCATCGTGTTCGTCTTCCCGGAAGACACGAGCAAGGATTTCATCAAGCGCGTCATCGGGCTGCCGGGCGACACGGTGGAGATCCGGCGGAAAACCGTCCTCGTCAACGGGGAACCCCTCGAAGAGCCGTACACGCGGTTCGCCGACGGGATGGACGCCGAACTCCTCGTGCGGACACGGGACATCCTGCCTCCCGTGCGGGTGCCCGCGGGGAAGCTCTTCGTGATGGGGGACAACCGGGACCGGTCGTACGACTCCCGCTTCTGGGGATTCGTGGAAATGGACGCGGTCATCGGGAAGGCGCTGTTCATCTACTTTTCCATCGACTGGAACAGGGGGGTCGGATGGACGGAGGTGTGGCGGTACCCCGAACTCGTCCGGTGGGACCGGCTCGGGCACGTCCTGAAATAGTCCGCCCCTCTCCTTGACGGGGGAGGGGGATCGGTATAGTATCGATCTGGCCTTTTAAGCTAATCCCGTGAGGTTAGCAAAGGATGACGTTTACCAGCCGCTCACCGTGCCTCTCCGCCCCGGCGGAGGGGCTTTTTTTTGCCCCGGGGGCCGCCGTACCCCCCCGGCGTGCACGAAAGGAGTCCCCATGAAAAAGGCCCCCGCAAAGACCATCCTGGACGGGAAGGGAGTGGAGCGCGTCCTCTCCCGCCTGACACACGAGATCCTCGAGAAGAACAAGGGGGCGGGGGAGATCGTCCTCGTCGGCATCGCTTCCGGAGGGATCCCGCTTTCCCGCGTGATCCGGAGGAAGATCCTCTCCATCGAGGGAGTCGAGGTCCCGGCGGGATTCGTCGACATCACCCTGTACCGCGACGACCTCTCGAAGGCGGGGTACCAGACGCGTCTGAAACGGACGGAGATCCCGTTCTCCATCGACGAGAGGAAGGTGATCCTTGTGGACGACGTCCTCTACACGGGGCGGACCATCCGGGCGGCCATGGACGCACTGATGGATTTCGGCCGCCCGCGCAACATCCAGCTGGCCGTCCTCATCGACCGGGGGCACCGGGAGCTCCCCATCCGGGCCGACTACGTCGGGCGGAATGTGCCCACGTCGCGGGGCGAAACCGTGGAGGTGCGGGTGGAAGGAGAACCCGACGAGTGGTCCGTCGTCCTCACGGGGGCGCCGGCCGGGAAGGGAGAATAGACATGGAATGGCGACGTCGGCACGTCCTGGGGCTGTCCGACTTCCGGCCGGAGGAGATCGAGTTCGTCGTCGACACGGCTCGCTCGATGGAGGAGGTCCTCACCCGCGACATCAAGAAGGTCCCGGCGCTCCGGGGCAAGACGGTGGTGAACCTGTTCTTCGAGGCGAGCACACGGACCCGCACCTCCTTCGAGATGGCGGGAAAGCGCCTCTCCGCGGACGTGGTCAACTTCAGTTCCTCCACATCCAGCATCACCAAGGGGGAGACCCTGCTCGACACGGCGCGCAACATCGAGGCGATGACACCCAACATCCTGGTGATCCGGCACTACGCATCGGGTGCCCCGCACTTCCTCTCCCGCCACCTGTCGTGCTCGATCGTCAACGCGGGGGACGGCGCGAACGAACACCCGTCCCAGGGGCTTCTGGACCTCTACACCATCCTCAAGGCGAAGGGCAAGGTCGCCGGACTGAAGATCGCCATCGTGGGGGACATCCTGCACAGCCGGGTCGTCCGCTCCGACCTGCACTCCCTCGGACGGATGGGGGCGAGGTTGTGGCTGTGCGGCCCGGAGACCCTGCTGCCGCGGGAAATGGCCCGGACGGGAGCCACGCTGACGAGCGATATCCGGGAAGCTGTCCGGGATGCCGACGCGATCATCATGCTCAGGATCCAGTTGGAGAGGCAGAAAACATCTTTTTTTCCATCTATTAGAGAGTATTGTCGAAGGTATGGCTTGAACCGTGCGCTTTTTTCGCTGGCCAAGGACGACGCGGTGATCATGCACCCCGGACCGATCAACCGGGGAGTCGAATTGTCCGACGACCTTGCGGATTGCGATCAGTCGCGGATACTCGACCAGGTGGCGTCCGGGGTCGCCGTCCGGATGGCCCTCCTGTACCTTCTGGCTGGAGGTTCCCATGCTGCTCATTAGGGGAGGAAGGGTCATCGACCCCGCGTCCCGGCGGGACGAGGAGGGACACCTGGTCCTGTCGGAAGGAAAGGTCCGGGAATTCCTCGCCGGGGAGGCGCCGAAGAATTTTCCGGGGCGGGTGATACCCGCAGAGGGGAAGTGGGTGGTCCCGGGATTGATCGACATGCACGTCCACCTCCGGGAGCCGGGGTACGAGTGGAAGGAGGACATCCGCTCGGGGACACTGGCCGCCGCGGCCGGAGGGTTCACCACGCTGGCGTGCATGGGGAACACGAAACCCGTAAACGACCATCCGGAGGTGACCCGGTTCATCCTGGACAAGGCCCGGACGGAGGGTGCCGTCAACGTCTTCCCCGTCGCCGCGGTGACCCGCGGCCTGGAGGGGAAGGAGATGACGGACTTCACGGAGCTTTCCGAGGCGGGGGCCGTGGCGTTCTCCGACGACGGCAAACCCGTGGCCAGCGCCCTCCTGATGCGGCGCGCCATGGAGTACGCCAGGCCGTTCGGGTATCTCATCATGACACACTCCGAGGACCCGGAACTCGCGGAGGGAGGCGCGGCGCACGAGGGATGGACCGCGCAGAGACTCGGCCTCCCCGGAATCCCAGCGGCGGCGGAGGATATCGCCATCGCACGGGAGATCCTCCTCGCCCGCCAGACGGGAGGGCGCGTGCACATCCAGCACATCAGCACCCGGATGGGCGTGGATCTCCTGAGGATGGCCAAGCGGGCCGGCCTCGCGGTCACCGGCGAGACCGCGCCGCAATATTTCACCCTGACCGATGCAGCCCTCGAGGGGTACGACACGAACGCGAAGATGAACCCGCCCCTGAGAGGCGAGGAGGACCGGATGGCCATCCTCGAGGGGATCCTTGACGGGACCATCGACGCCGTGGCAAGCGACCACGCCCCCCACGAGGATTACGTCAAGCGGTGCGAGTTCGTCGCCGCCGCCAACGGGATCATCGGCCTGCAGACGTCCCTCCCCCTGACCCTCGCCCTGCTGGCGGGCGGGAAGGTTTCCCCTTCCCGTGCGGTCGACCTGCTCTCCGCCGGGCCCGCGCGGCTCCTCTCCCTGAAGGGGAAGGGAACGCTTGCACCCGGGGCGGACGCCGACGTGACGGTGGTGGACCCCGACGCGGAGTGGGAGTTCCGCAAGGAGGACATCCTCTCCAAATCGAGGAACAGCCCGTTCATCGGGTGGAAGCTGCGGGGCCGTGCGGCGGTCACGATCTGCGGCGGCCGGATCCGCCATTCCTGCCAGTCCGGGATCGATACCGATGGCTGAGAGGAAAGCCGTCCTCGCCCTGGCCGACGGCACCGTGTACGAAGGGACGTCCTTCGGGTACGAAGGGGAGAGCGGCGGCGAGGTCGTCTTCAACACCAGCATGACGGGGTACCAGGAGGTCCTAACCGACCCTTCCTACAAGGGGCAGATCGTCACGATGACGTACCCCGAGATCGGCAACACCGGAGTCAACCCGGAAGACGTGGAGTCCAACCGCCCCTGGGTGGAGGGGTTCGTCGTGCGGGAGGCGTGGAGACCCCCGTCGAGCTGGCGTCACGTGGAGTCGCTCGACGGCTACCTGCGCCGGTACCACATCTGCGGGATCGCCGGGATCGACACCCGCGCGCTCACGCGCCGCCTCCGGGACGGCGGATCCCAGATGGCGGTGATCTCCGCAGTGGACCTCGATCCGGAACGCCTCTCGCGGAGGGCCCGGGACCTGCCGTCGATCGTCGGCCGCGACCTGGTCCGGGAAGTCACCACCGACCGCGTCCTCCATTGGGACACCGGAGACTGGGACCTGGAGAAAGGATACCTCCCCGCATCCGAATACCGGGACCGGTTTGGCCGCGTGCCCCGGATCGTCGCGGTGGACTACGGAATCAAGCAGAACATCCTCCGGATGATGGTGGCCAACGGGTTCGACGTGACCGTCGTCCCCGCCTCCACGACGGCGGAGGAGATCCTCGCCCGGAAACCGGACGGCGTCTTCCTGTCCAACGGACCGGGGGATCCCGAAGGGGTGCCGTACGCCGTCGAGGCGGCCCGGAAGGTTCTCGGGAAGGTCCCGGTGTTCGGCATCTGCCTCGGGCACCAGATCATGGGGCTCGCGCTGGGGGGGAGGACCTTCAAGCTGAAATTCGGCCACCACGGGTGCAACCAGCCGGTGAAGGACCTCGCCACGGGAAAGGTGGAGATCACCAGCCAGAACCACAACTTCTCCGTGGACGCCGACTCGCTGGGGAATGCGGCGCGGATCACCCACGTGAACCTGAACGACCGGACGGTCGAGGGGCTCTCCGTCCCCTCCATGCGCTGCTTCTCCGTGCAGTACCACCCGGAGGCGTCCCCGGGGCCGCACGACTCGCGCTACCTCTTCACCCGGTTCCACCGGTTCCTGCTGGG
>JAGGAJ010000102.1 GCA_017889845.1 Deltaproteobacteria bacterium | reverse complement strand
CGGGCTGCCGGGCGACACGCCGGAGTCGTTCCTCGCCGCCGCGCCGTTCCTGTCCGGGCTGGGGGTCCGGGGCGTCAAGCTGCACCATTTCCACGTGGTCAAGGGTGCCCCCCTCGAAACGGCGTGGCGCCGGGGGGGGGTGGCGGTGCCGGGGTACGACGAATACGTATCCGCCTGTGCCGACTTCCTGGAACGGCTATCGCCCCACGTGGCGGTGATGCGCATGGCGGGGGAGGCGCCGGCCTCCCGGCTGCTGGCCCCGCGCTGGGAAAAAGGGCCGCGGGAGGCGGCACGCGACGTGTCGGCCCTGCTGGCGGCGCGCGGCACGTTCCAGGGTGTCCGGTGGACCGGAACCCGTGAAGGGAGGGAGACGCGTGACGGACGGTGAGAGGGAGTACCTTCCCCATTCCTCGGGTTGCTTCCTGTGCGGGGACGAGAACCCCGCGGGTATCCGGACGCGGTTCTTCGTCGAGGATAACGAGGTGCGCGGGAGGATCGCGCTCCCACGACACGTGAACGGGTACCGGGACGTGGCGCACGGCGGCGTGGTCGCCGCGCTACTCGACGAGACGATGGGGTGGGCGGCAACCGTCTTCGGGAAGGAGCACCCGATGTACGTCACCGGGGAAATCACGGTGAAGTACCTCGCCCCCGTCCCGGTGGGGGAGGAGATCGAGGTGCGGAGCCGGATGGTCGAGGACGCAGGGAGGCTGGCGTACTGCGAGGGTCGGATCCTCCACGGCGGGAACGTGTGCGCCCGGGCGAAGGGGAAGTTCGTGCCGATGGGCCCGGAAGGCACGGCGGAGGTGATCCCGTACCTCAAGTTCGAATCGTGCGTCCGCTTCCGGTCGATCTTCGATGCATACCGGGAGGGGAAACGGTAAAGGGTTAAGGCCGCTCCCGGGTTAGCGGATGCGGACGGTGTAGGCAACCGTGCCGCGGGTCGGGCCCGCGGGGATGTCGGCCTCCTCCGGCTTTCCCTCCGGCGGCACCTTCCCGATCCGGTCCATCTCCGAGAGGAAGGCCGGCGCGGCGGGCTCCGGAAGCAGCACCCGCACCGCGACGACGTCCAAACCGGAAGGATCGCGCTCGATCTGCTCCACGGACCCGCCCAGCCGCCGCGCGGCGGCTGCGATCCTGTCCCCGGCGCCCCCCCTCGCCTCCGGCGTCACGTCCACCACGATTTCCCTCCCGTACGGCAACGCACGCAGGAGCCGCGACGGGGGTGCGGCGAGAACCCGCGGGGCGGGAGCCGAAGCGGCGTCATTCCGGATGCCGGGCATTGCGCCCCCCTGGCCTTCCTCCGCGCCCGTGGCGACAGGCGGACCGGCGTCCATGGGGACGATCCGGGCGGACTCCGAACTCGCCCGCACGGCCGGTGCCGCGGGGAGTTCGGCCGGCGACCGGTCGCGAAACTTCGGTTCCGGGGCGCCGGCGGGCAGGGAGGCGACTTCCGTCCTCCCCGCGACGGTCGCAGCAGGGGGTCCCGGGGCGGGTTCCGGGGCGACGGCGGCGGGAGGCGTCCCGTCCGGTTGCCGGGCGAGCCGCGATTCCCGATCTTGGGATTTCGCGGTCTTCTCCGGATGCCGGGGGGACGGATCGGGGACCGCCTTCGGCGCGGGGGCAGCGGTTCCGGAGGGCGCCGGCGGCGCCTTGGGAACGGAATACGTGGGGGTTCCCTTCTGGTACCACCAGATCGAGGCGACGAGCAGCACGGCAGCAGCCGCCTCCAGCGGAATCCGCAAGCGGGAGAGGAGAGGCCTGGCGCCGGTCGGTGCGGCCGCGCCGGTGGAAATAAAGGACGACGCGCCCTCCTCCCGGGCGACCGCCTCCCGGACCCGCGCCATCAGCTCGGGCGGGGCGGCCACGGGCGGAAGGCGCCGGAGGCCTTCCCGGACCGCGGCGAGAGAGCGGGCGGCCTCCGCGCACCCCGCGCAATCCCGGAGATGAACGCCCGCCGCTTCCGCCGCCGCGGAGTCCAGCGCCCCGTCCTGGTAATCCGACAAACGCTCCAGTGTGTCCCTGCAATCCATGCCGGTTTCCCTCACACCGCCGGCGCCAGCATCCGCCGCAGCGCCATCCGCGCCCGGTGCAGGCGCGACTTGACCGTTCCCACGGGCACCTCCGCCATCTCCGCCAGTTCCTCGTAGGAGAACCCCTCGACGTCGGACAGAAGCACCAGCCAGCGGGAGTCCGGGTCGATGCGTCCGAGTGCGCCGGAGAGGATCGCACCCATCTCGCGGTTCTCCGCGACCCGGTCCGGGCGGCTCCCCTCCGGGGATGCAGGCTGGAATTCCGGCCCGTCCCCGTCGGAATCCGCGTCCGGCCACGGGCCCTCCCGCGAGGCGGTGGACTTGCGTTGCCGGATGCGGTTCAGGCACCGGTTCGCCGCAATGCGGAGCAGCCAGGTGGAGAGGGCGGACTCCCCCCGGAAGGCCGCGAGGTTCCGCCAGGCGGACAGGAACACCTCCTGCGAGGCGTCGAGCGCCTCCTCCCGGTCCGAGAGCATCCGGGCGCAGAACGCGTAGACCCGGTCCTGGTGCGCCCGCATGATGGCGTCGAAGGCGTCCGGCTTCCCCTGGCGGAACGCCTCCAAGAGCAGGTCGACCGGTTTCCCGCTTCCCGCCGGCGCTTCCACGGAGCCTCCACTTCCTTCCGACACGCGACCCCCCTCCCCGGTTCCCTCGCACCCATTCTATCCCGGCCGGGGACCGATTGCGGCCTTCCCCCCTTTGCGGTATTTTAATGCTGCCGGCGGAGCACCGATCCCCGGCGTGCGGGATCCGCCCGGAGGTGGCCATTGGACGCGCAGTCGGTGTTGTACGTCGCCCTGGCGATCGCGGCGCTGCTGCTTTCGATCGTCCTGTCGATCGCCCTGCTGGCGATCCGGAGGAACATGGAGCAACTCACCCGGCGGGTCGACGAAACGCTGCGGCAGGTGGAGATGACAGCGGAGGACCTGCGGAAGACGAACGCCTCCGTCCGGGAGATCCTTGCCGGGGTGGAGCAGGGGGTCTCCAACGTGGCGCACTTCACCGAGGGGGTCCGCGCCCTGCGGGGGCCGGTGGACGTTGCGACGATGGTTCTGGGCCACACCGTCTCTCCGGTGCTGGTGAACCTCGCCGGCGGGCTCGCGGGAGTCAAGGCCGCGGCATCCCACATTCTCGAACGGTTCGGACGAAAGGAGGAGAGGAAATGAGCGACGAAAGGTGCTGTTCTTCCGGCGGGGTCCTTCTGGCGTTCCTGGCCGGCGGTCTGGTTGGGGCGGGGATCGCCCTGCTGTACGCACCCGTTTCCGGGCGCGAGGCGCGCGAGCGGCTCGGTGGGATGGCGGGGGACTTCCGGAAGAAGGCCGAGGAGTGGACCGGCGACGTCAAGCAGAAGGTCGACGGGTTCATCGAGGAGGAGCGCTCCGTGATCAAGGCGGCGTACGATGCCGGCCGGGAGGCGATGGCGCGGGAGAAGGCCCGTTTCGAGAATCCGCAGTGACGTGAACCCGGGGGATCCCCCCCGGCAAGGCAGGACCCGGGCGGCGGCCCATCGCGGACCGCCGCCCGTTCCGTTTCCGCCCTAGTAGTTGGCCTCGACCGCCACGAACCACCCCTGCGGGTGCGCGCAGGTGGGGCACTTGTCCGGCGCCTCGGTCCCCTCGTGGACCCGGCCGCATTTGGTGCACTTCCAGCGGACCGGCTTCTGCCGCTTGTAGAGCGTCCCCGCCTTCACGTGCGCGAGGAGCCGCTGGTACCGCTTGTCATGCTCAACCTCCACCGCGGCAACGGCCCGGAAGATGGCGGCGGGCGCGGCGTACCCCTCCTCGTCGGCGATCTTCGCGAAGGTCGGGTAGATGTTCGTCCACTCCTCGTGCTCCCCGGCGGCGGCGGCCTCCAGGTTGACGGAGGTGTTCCCGATTCTGCTCGGGTACCCGGCCTGGATCTCCACGTCCAGCCCCTCGAGCAGGTCGAAGTACCGCTTGGCGTGCATCCTCTCGTGGTCCGCCGTCTCCAGGAAGGTGGCGGCGATCACTTCGTGCCCCTCCTTGGACGCGATCCCCGCGTAGAAGGTGTAGCGGTTCCTGGCCTGCGACTCCCCGGCGAACGCCGCCATCAGGTTCTTCTCCGTGCGCGACCCTTTCAGTTTCATGGTACCTCCGGTACGTGGTGGGTGTTTAAAGAGAACGGTTGTCGACAATTATAGGTAGCCGGCAAGCGGTTCCGCAACGGAAAAGATCGACGGGGTTTATCCTTCTGGCCGGGCGGCGCGGTAGAGGGCGGTGAAGGCGAAGCAGCAGGCGGCGGCCAGCACGACCGTGGCGCCCGTGGCGGTGTCGAGGTACCAGGACGCGACGATCCCGGAGACGCCCGAAAGCAGCGCGACCCCGACGGAGATCCACAGGGCCGGGGCGGCGGCGCGGGCGACATTCCGGGCCGACGCCGCCGGGATGACGAGGAGCGCGGTGACGAGCAGGATCCCCACGGCGCGGATCGCCGCCGTAACCACGAGGGCGACCACCAGGGCGAAGGAGATCTCCACGGCCCGCACCGGTACCCCCTTCGTGCGGGCGAACCCCTCGTGGATCCCCAGCAGCAGGATCCGGTTGTAGAACAGGGCCAGCCAGGCGGAGACGAGCAGGAGCAGGGCGGCCATCCATGCGAGCTCGGCGTCGGTGACGGCGAGGGGGTCGCCGTACAGGAACGCCTGCAGGTTCCGCGTCAGCCCCCTCTCCCGGCTGATGATCGCGATCCCGAGGGCGACGACGGCGGAGAAGAACACGCCGGTGACCGTGTCCGGCGAGAGCCCGGTCCGCCCCCGGACCAGGACGATGGCGACGGCCACGACGGCGCCGAAAACGACCACCGTCCAGGATGGCGAGATCCCCAGGATCAGCCCCAGGGCCACGCCGGTGAAGGCGGAGTGGCCGATGGCGTCCGAGAAGAAAGCCATCCGGTGCTGGACGAGCGGAACGCCGATCGCGGCGGCGGCGGGGGCGACGAGGAGCAGCCCGAGGAGCGCGCGCTTCATGAAGGCCGGTTCGGCGAAGGGGAAGGGAAGCAGGTGGCCCATGAGGGCGAAGACGCCGGAGAGGATCCCGTCCATGGAGCGGTCAGTCCCCGGGCTCGTGGATGTGGCCGTGCCCGTCCGCATGGCTGTGGCGGAACAGGTGGGCGCCACTCCCGTACATCGCCGCAAGGTTCTCCGGCGTGAGCACTTCCGTGGTCGCCCCGCGGCACACGATGCGGCGGTTCAGGCAGATCACCTGGTCGGCGTGGCGGGTCACCACCGACAGGTCGTGGCTGACCAGCAGCAGGCTGAACCGGGAGCTGCGATGGACCTGGGAAAGGAAGTCGCAGAACAGCTCCTCCCCCGCGACGTCTACGCCGGAAACCGGCTCGTCCAGCAGGAGGATGTCGGGATCGTCGCGCAGCGCCAGGGCGAAGAGGACCCGCTGGAGCTCCCCCCCGGAGAGCCGGCCCAGAGGCCTCCGGAGCAGGTGGCCCATCCCGGCACGGGAAAGGCTTTCCTGCGCAGCCTCCCGGCTCTTCCGGGAGGAGCCGAGGAAGACGGGGCGCCGCTGGGACGTGAGGGCGAAGAAGTCCAGCACGGTGACCGGCGCGTCCCGGTCGAGGGGGAGGTGCTGCGGCACGTACCCGATGCGGGGCTCCCCTTCCCCATGCTCCCGCGCGCGGCAGAACCGGATCTCCCCCGTGTACGGCACCTGCCCGAGGATCGCCTGGAGCAGCGTGGTCTTCCCGGCCCCGTTCGGGCCGACGAGCGCCGTGACCTCGCCGCACCGGATGTCGGCGTCCACCCCCTCGAGGATCGCGGCACCGCCCTTCCGGACGGTGAGGTTCCGGATCGAGAGCGTGTGGAGGTGACCGGTTTCCTTCATGGCCGGGAGAGCGCCTCCGCGAGGGTCCGGAGGTTCCGGCGCATCGCCTCCTCGTAGGCGGACGGCGCCGTCGATCCCGTGGCGACGGGATCCAGCATCCGGACGGGGACTCCCGCCTCGCGGGCGATCATCCCGGCAACCCGGGGGGGGGAGTCGGGCCCGACGAACAGGGCCGGAACCCCCTTCTCCCGGATGACCGCGGCCAGTTTCCGGATCTCCCCGGCGGACGGCTCCTGCCCGGGGATGGTCTCCACCTCCCCCACGACGCGCAGGCCGTAATCCCTCGCCAGATAGGCGAACACGTTGTGGAAGGTGACGATGTCCCTCCGCCGGAATCCCACGGCCGCGCCTTCGTACTCCGCCGAGAGGGCCGCGAGACGGCGCGCGTATACGTCCGCGTTTGCGCGGAACCGGGTGGCGTCGGCGGGAGACGATTCGGAGAGGGCCCGCTCGATGGCCTGGACCTGGAGGATCGCGCTCTTCGGGCTGACCCACGCGTGCGGGTTGACGCCGCCGTGGCCACCCCCTTCCACCCCCACCGGCGGAACGGCCGCCGCCGTCTCCACGATCCGGATCCCGGGGTTCGCCTTGCGAACGGGGGCGCCGAGGAACTCCTCCATGCCGAGGCCGTTCGCGATGAACAGGTCCGCGGAGGCGATCTTCCTCATGTCCCCGGGCGTCAGGGCGTAGTCGTGGGGGCACCCCAGCGA
>JAGGAJ010000101.1 GCA_017889845.1 Deltaproteobacteria bacterium | reverse complement strand
GTACGAGTGGGTCGGCGTGCTGTCGAGGTAGAAGTAGTATTCCTTGACGTCCTCGCCGTGGTTCCCTTCGCTGTTGGTCAGGCCGAAGAGCCGTTCCTTGAGAATCGGGTCCTTCCCGTTCCACAAGGCCAGCGCGAAGCACAGTTGCATCTTCTCATCGGAAATGCCGGCCAGCCCGTCTTCGCCCCAGCGATAGGCGCGGGAGCGGGAATGATCGTGGGTGAAGAAATTCCAGGCGTCGCCGTTCTCGCTGTAGTCCTCGCGGACCGTCCCCCACTGCCGCTCGCTCAGGTACGGACCCCACTTCTTCCAGGGTACCTTCCGCTCCCGGGATTCCTCCAGTCGGTCGTGTTCAGCGTTCATGAGGCACCTCCGTTTGCATTAAAAATTGGCTGGATGAACCGTTCAGTGCCCGGCACCATTCGGAATAAACCTCAGAAAGGGCGCCTGAATGCGAGATTTGTATACAGTATACAAAGGCGACGAATAAATATCCATCATGGCCCAATCGAAAGGGCGCCTTGCCGCCGAGCCAAATTCCATTTCAGGATCGCCAAGGATCTCCAGTCAAGTTATTTACACAGCTCCGTCCTTGGATATTGGACGTGGCCGGACCTGCGATGTGGGATATAGGAGGCCTACCACCAGCGCCACAGAGAGATCACCAACAGGATGCCTAGCACCAGGAAGAGGTTCAGGTATGCCATGAAGTAGAAGCCCTTTTCGTGAAGGGGCCTTTCCCTTGGGGTTCCCGTTCCGATGAGGCGGCCTGCGACGGGGAGCGAGACTACCTTGTCCTCCCCGTGCGGGGCCAGCTTCAGGGCATCCGTCAGGTCGAAGCCGGCAAGGTGCTTCCCGACGTGGTTTCCTCCCTTCCACAGCCTTCTCCCGGTTGCGTCGTAGATCTTGGCGCTGTACGCGAAATAGGCGGGCCTCCCCTCTTTCCCGTCGAACTGGGACAGTTCGTCCGGAGTGAGATCCTTCTTCCCCTGGTCGACGGCCTGCCGCCTTTGCTTCAGGCGCGGGCCGACGACGAAGGTTACGATGACAGCCGTCGCCACCATGACGAGGTACAAGGCGACCTTGATCATCAGCAGGATCCCGAACCTCGTGCGAAGGAGAACGTCGAAAGAGGGTACGCGGTACGCGGTCAGGATCCCTCCCGTGAGAGCGATCATGATGATCGAGCCCCATCCCACCATGAGCTCCCCTCTGGGAAGCCCCTTGGCGGCGTAGGCCGGCTTCAGGAGCAGGTGGACGTACAGGATCGTACCGAACCAGAAGACCGCCGTGAACATGTGAAGGAAGCCGGCGACGAAACGCACCACGCCTTTGCCGCCCGTCCGCGGTAAAACCCTCTCCCCGGTTTCTATCCCCTTACGGAAAACCGAACCTTCCGTCGTCAGCTCTCCGCCCCCCGCGGGGTCCGCGTGGCACGCGACGCACTCCTTCCCGGTCCGCCGTGCGAACTCTTCGGTTGGCAGGCCCCGCGCCGGGAACAGCAGCAGGCCAAAGAGCAGGGCCACTCCGACGAAGGCTGCTGACCGGCGGATTGAATGGGCGGGGACGGCTCCTCCGTTCATATCTTCGCCCGGGCCAGGGGGGAGAAATCGAAGAGGGCCCAGAAGCAGTCCTCCTGGCTCCCGCCGAACCGCTTGTTCCACCCGTCCATGTTCTCCCCAGCCAACCGTCCCTCGTTCCTTGCCGGATCTACCCGGGGCATCCTCCGTCAATCCCGGTGCACGGCCTCGTTCAACGCCTTGAGCAGTTCCTCGACGTCGATGCCGTCCCGTTTCGCCGTCGTCTCGATCGGCGCCCCGCCGCCACAGCATGAGTCCACCTTGTAATCGTTGAAGACCTTGATCGTTTGCGGGTACTTCTTGATGACGTCGTTGATGATCTTGTCGCCAGTGATCGTCGCCATCACACACCTCTCCTTTCCGGTGAACTCTCTTCCGGCTATGGACGCGGAGCGATGACCGCGAGCATCACGGTCCGCTCCGTCACCTTCAGCCCGTGCGGTTCGCTCGGTTCCGTGACCGCGAACGCGCCAGGGTACGCCGGCTCCTCCCCCTTCCCCGTCAGGAAGACTCCCTTCCCCTGGAGGACGTGCATCAGGACCCGGACGGGGACGGTGTGCGGGGAAACCTCCTGCCCCGCCTCGAGGCCGAAGACGACGACCCGCATCTCCGGCGCGTCGTGCAGCAGGCGGGTGACCGGGCGGTCTGGAGAGAACCGTGCTTCCTTCAGGGCATCGTGCATGGCGGGTGCCTCCTTCTTCCCGGAAGGATTGATGTCACCGGATCGTCCACCAGAGGTTGACCACCCCGAGGACGATCCCCGCGAACTGCGCCGCGCCGCCCGCCCACAGGAGTGGGGCGGCGAACCCGTGCGTGAACCCGATCGCCATGGCAGCGGTCGCCGGGGCGGCCAGCCAGAAGTGGGTGGCGGCCCACCGCTCGCTGTGGAGGGGTTTCCCCGCGAACCGCGGGAGGATATGGTACGCGATCCCGAAGATGATCATCATCACGAACCCCGTCAGGACGATGTGCGCGTGCGCCAGTCCCCATCGCGCCCCCGGATGGGAGGCGTAGAGGGCGTCCCGCGTGACCGGCAGGGATAGGAGCACCCCCAGCAAGCCCCCCAGGAGGAGGTACGCCATTCCCGCCTTCAAAAACCGGATCGTCGTCGGACTCATCGCCCTCACCCCTGGTCCCCGTGCCGTCGAACCTAGTGTTTATGCTCCGCCGCGGCCCCGGCGTTCGGGGCGGTGTGGCTCTCGTGCCCCCCACCCTCCCCCATCCCGTGGGCGATCGGGTTGACCGCGTCGTTGTAGAGCCGCTCGACGAAGTGAAGGTACGGAACATATGCCGCAACGTACGCGCGCCCCGCCTCCACGCTCTCTCCCGCGTGGGCCTTACTCTCCTTCGCTTCCATGTAGTACTTGTGGATCCCTTCGTGGATCTTCTCGTTTATCAGTTTCAGCAGCGGGCCGGGATTGCCGGACTCCAGCGCCTTGTCCGCCGCGGGGATAGCCGGTCCCGGGTCCAGCCCTGCCGGCTTCAGCCCGGTATAGGGCGCCCCCTCGCCCGCGCGATGCACCCGGACGAGCGTCTCGAAGAAGTACACGTCGGCCAGTTCCTTCTCCTTCTCCCCTTTCCCCCGGACCGCCATCGTCAGGTCGAATGCCTTCCGGATCTCCACCTCCTTGTCCGCCGATACCCAGGGAAGGACGATCCTGACGTCCCCCTTGGCAAGCGCCTGCCGGGCAAGGTTCACGACGGGGCCGTCCAGCGTGTCGCAGTGCGCCAATGCGTTACCCTCCGCCGAAACCACCAGGATGATAACCGCCGCCATGGCGCCGAATACTGCCCATCTGCCCATCTTCTCCTCCTTTTCGGGTCGTCCCGACAGCAGTCGGTTGGTTTTCATGGCGCCATTGTCGTCCGAGGATTCTCTCCACGCATTGACGTGCGTCAATATGGTGCCAAGGGCACATTCGAAAACGGCACCATCGGTATACCGAGCTGCCAAGTATCGCTGGGATTAGCCGTATTGGGAGCTATCACTATTCCGCTATCAACCAACCCTCCCGGCGCGGAGAGGAAGCCTTCGGAAAGGCAGAGCGTGTCGGCCGCCTGCCCGCGGAGCGGGGCCAAGTCGAGGCTCGCCAGGAATGCGGGAAAGGCGTGTCCTTCAGCCCGCCACGCCGAGCATCACGCTGTTCGCCTTCACGAGAGCGCACGCGTGATCCCCCGGGGAGTACACCAGTCTCTTCGCGCTCTCCTCCGTGATGATGGCCGCGACCGTGCTCCCGCCGGGGAGCCGGATCGTCACCTCCGCGCTCACCGGCCCCTCCTTCACGCGCTCCACCTTCCCGCACAGGACATTGCGCGCGCTGACCCGCGCGGCGTGGAGATCCCTGCCGAGGATCACGGAGCTCGCCTTGAAGAAGGCGTACGCCTCCTTGCCTTCCTTGAGCCCCAGCGATTCCACGCTCTCGTTTGTGATCACCGAACAGATGGCGTCCTCCCCCTTGAGGCGGACGAGGATCTCCGAGTTTACGGCCCCTTTCCGGACCGAGGCGATGGTGCCCAAGAAGACGTTCCGCGCACTGACCCTCATGACGACCCCCGAGAGAAGCGGATGGATTGCCGCAAGGGGTCCCGCTTTCCCCTCGAGGCCTTTCAGGAACCTTTGATGCTCGCCCTCGACCAACCGGTACAACCGGGCGACTTCTTTCCCTTCTTCCGTCAGGACGGTGCCCCCGCCCCCTCGTCCTCCGGACGTCCGGAGGACGAGCGGTTTCGGGGACAGATTGTTGACCTCGTCGACCACGTCCCACGCGGTCTTGTAGCTGATGCCGACCGCCTTGGCCGCCTTGCTGATCGAGCCGAGGCGGTCGATCTGTTCCAGCAGGCCGATCCGGTCGTCGCCGAGGGTGATCCCACGGCCCCCCCGGAGCCAGACCTCCCCCGACAGACGGAGCGGGGAACGGCCAGGGGTCCTCGGGCGGGCGGTCATTTCCCGTTCATTCTACATCACGTCCCCGGCCTCCCGGTTCCTCAGCGGCGGATCGCGTGGATCGCAGTCGCCTTGACCGACGCAACGATCGTGCGTCCCGGGACCAGGCCCAGTTCGACGACGGCGTGGGTCGTGACGAGGGCTGAGAGAAGGAAACCGCAGTCGACGGCGACGCGATGGACCGCCCCCTGCGGCGTCACCTTCGAGATGACGCCGGGGAAAGCGTTCCGCGCCGAGGAGCCCGTCCCCCCGGGGAGCGAAAGCGTAACGTTCTCGGGACGGATGCAGAGGAGGACCCGGTCGCCGACACCGCACGTTCCGACCGCCTCGACCGTCGGGGCTGGACCGGAGGTACCGGACGCCCCGGCGCGCGCGACAAACGTCCCGGCGTCGGCCGCGACGACGAACGCATCGAGGACCGTCTCGACGCCGACGAACGACGCGACGTCCCAGTCGGCCGGCCGGTTCATCACCTCGTCGGGGGTCCCGACCTGTGCGATCCGCCCGCCGATCATCACCGCGATCCGGTCGCCGAGTCGGAGCGCATCGACCCGGTCGTGCGTGACGAAGACCGCCGTCGTCCCCGATTCCCGAAGGGCCGTCTCGAGATCCTCGACGATCCCCTCGCGCGACCCGGGATCGAGCGCCGAAAACGGTTCGTCGAGGAAGATGACCTCCGGGTCGACGGCAAACGCCCGGGCGAGCGATACCCGCTGCGCCTCCCCGCCCGAGAGGGTCCGCGCCGACCGGCTTGCGAGGTGAGAGACCTTCAGCTTCCCGAGCATCTCCCCCGCGCGCCGCGCTGCCTCCGCAGCCGGCACCTTCCGGAGACGCAACCCTTCCGCCGCGTTCCAGGCCACCGTCCCGTCGAAGAGGAGCGGTTCCTGGAACGCGACCGCGATCCTCCGCCGGTACGGGAGCGCCGCCTCCCCCGAGCCGACCGGCATCCCGCGGAAGAGGACGACCCCCGCAGCGGGCTTCAGGATCGTCGCCAGGGCGAGCAGGAGCGTCGATTTCCCCGCGCCGTTTGGTCCGACGACGGCAAGCGTCTCTCCGCCGGACACGGCAAGCGACGGGACGTCAAGGACGGTCGCTCCTCCCCGTTCGACGCGCAACCGGTCCGCGGCCAGCACCGGAACGGGTTCCCCGATCGGCGCCGTGTCGGCTCCATGGGCGTTCACCGGGGCCGTTTCCTCTGCTGGATCTTCGTCAGCGTGGCGTTCACCGCGAACGTCAGCAGAAGAAGGAGGATCCCGAGACCGATCGCGATCTCGAAATTCCCGCGCGACGTCTCCATCACCGTCGCCGTCGTCAGGACGCGGGTGTACCCCTTTATATTCCCGCCGACCATGATCGAGGCGCCGATCTCGGATATGACGCCGCCGAACCCCGCCATCACGGCGGCGAGGAGCGGCAGGCGCGCCTCGCGGACGAGGATCCAGATCGTCTGGAGCCGGCTCGCGCCGAGCCCTACCGCCTGCCAGCGGAGCTTCTCGGGGAGCGCCTGCAACGCGGCGAGCGAGATCCCCATGACGATCGGGGTCGCGATGACGACCTGCGCGACGATCATCGCGGTGGGCGTGTAGAGGAGTTCGAGCATCCCGAGCGGCCCGTTCCGCCACAGCAGGATCGAGACGAAGAGGCCGACGACGACCGGCGGGATGCCCATGCCGGTGTTGACGGCGGCGACGACGATGTCGCGGCCGGGGAAGCGCAGGAAGGCAAGGGCGACGCCGCCGGATAGCCCGATGAGGAGCGCTACGAGCGTTGCGGTCCCGGAGACCTTCAGCGACAGGACGACGATCCGCACGACCTCCGGGTCGAGCGTGACGAGGAGCCGTAACGCCTCCCGGAGGCCATCGAGAATCATCTGCATGCGGCCATCTTACCAGCCCCGCGCGGGCGCGGGACTAGTTGCCGAGGTCCTCGACCCTCTTCCCGGCGTCGGGGAAGAAGAGCGGCGCGCCGAACTTCTCGACGCCGAACGTCCCGATCGTCTTCTGCGTGTCCGCGGCGACAAGGAACCCGGCGAACGCCTTCGCCCCTTCGGCGTTGACCTTCGGCCACTTCGCCGGGTTGACGACGA